>JAOARE010000046.1 GCA_025210695.1 Rickettsiales bacterium | reverse complement strand
CGTATCATAAGTTCAGTTTTTTTAAGTCCATATCACTGTTTTTTTAGAGCATTAGCTAGTTCTGTTTGTCCTGTTTCTCTTGCTAAAGCTAAGGGGGACTTCTTTTTTGTTAGATCTATTTTTTTACCAGACATTTCTCCAATTGCCATTCTTATATGGTCGTTTGCGGTGAATTCTTTTCCATTGGGTGCTTTATAGCCTTTTTCTTTTATTTCTTCTTTAGATAAAGTGTAGCCATGCTTCATCAATTTAGCAGCTACTTCTGGTTCATTTGAAAATGATTTAAGAATGGAGTCCTCGCCTATTTTTAGATTCTTCTTTAGATATTGCGCATCTGTTTCCTTCTTTATCTTGTTCTCCTGGATTTGTATATCCTTTAGAGAGTCATTAGGATCTTTTGGTGTCATTTTCATATATTTCTGAAATCCTTTTTCCAGTTTATAAATTTCGTCATCACAGGCTTTAATTACTTGCAATAGCTTAGCATCTTTGTCTTTAAACATATCTTTGAATTTATCTGGGTGTTTTTCAGCAAGTGTTGTTATAACTTTTCTATCGATGTCATCATTAAGACCCAGAGCATATATCCTTTCAAGATGCTCTAAAGGGCAATTGTTATCAATTAGCCTTTCAAATTTATTCTCAAATTGTTCACCTATTTCTTTACCAAATATCGCGTTTCTCCGATCGAATAAGCCTAGAAAATGATCCACCTCATCATTAGTGATTTCTTCTTTAAGGGCCTCTTCAAGAAGGTGATCTATAAACTCAGGATTATTTTCTGTGTGCTTTTGAAGTTCAACATGGCCTATTCCATTATGTAAGAGCTGCTTTATAGAACTTGGATTGAATAATTCATTAGTTATGTTTTTTGTTTTATCTTGAGTTTCTTTATCCCCTTCTTTTATGGCTTGGCTCGCCGCCCCTAGGAACCCCGACAGAGCCTCTGCTTTGGCATCAGGTGAGGAGTTTTTTATACTATTGTTTAGATAATCTTTGAAGTTTTCTTTGATATTAAGTTCTGGATATAAGGTAGTTGCAAAGTAAAGTTCTCCTAATTCTTTAAAGCCATATGAAGAGTTTTGATCATTATTTATTTGTGTTCGAAGTTTTTCTGGGACAATAGCCTCCGCTACCTTTTGAGGTGTTTGATTGGGTGATTCCGTTTTTTCCTGCTGCTCTTGTTCTTCGTTTGACATTTTCTACCCCACTATTCTTGTTTATCTAGGTTTTGTGCTAAAGTCCTTATGAGTTTTAGCATTCATTAATTATTGCATCACAATTAGTGATCGCTCTAAATTTTATTAGAATCAATATTAGTTATTTACCTCTTCCTTTTGATCCTTTGTTTTTGCCCATTATATTTGGCATAGAAAAATTGGGTATAGAGAATGAAGGCATTTTTTGATACGTTTTTTTCATTTCTCGCATCATAAGTTCAGTTTTTTTAAGTCCATATCCCTGTTCTTTTAGAGCATTAGCTAGTTCTGTTTGTCCTGTTTCTCTTGCTAAAGCTAAGGGGGACTTCTTTTTTGTTAGATCTATTTTTTTGCCAGACATTTCTCCAATTGCCATTCTTATATGGTCATTTGCGGTAAATTCTTTCCCATTGGGTGGTTTATAGCCTTTTTGTTCTATTTCTTCTTTAGAGAAAGTGAATCCGGCTCCCATCATTTTAGCAGCAAGTTTTGGCTGTGTTATAGAAGCTTTAAGGAGAGATTTACCACCCACTGTTAGACCTTGAAGTTTATTTGTTTTTATGGCTTCAAATAAACCTGATTTTTCATCTTGGAGCATTTCTTTGAATTTATTTTGGGCTTTTTTAGCAAGTGTTTTTATAATAACTTTTTTATTAATTTTATCTCCAAGGTCTGCATTAAATATTCCTATAAGCTGTGTTTCTGTTAGAGAAGTTCTCATTAATTTGTTAAGGCTCTTTTCGAACTTTGAAGTTTCCATGTAAATGCTTGACTTTCCTTTGTAATTGACTAAGAATTTGAGAGTCTCTTTATCCTTTGGATCCTTACTTTCAAGGGCTTTTTTAACAAATTCATCTGCAAATTCAGGGGTGTTTTCTGCGTATTTTGCAACTATTTCAGGTCCCTGTTGAGGATCCTTTAGGGCGGAATGTGTGATATCAAGAATATTTTGCTTAAGGACTATGTTTTTTGTTTTATCTTGAGTTTTTTTATCCCCTTCTTCTATTGCTTTGGTTGCCGCACTTAGAAAAGATTTTGCGGTTTCGGAATCTATATTATCTCCCAGAGTTGTGGGTGGGGCTGTGTTGTTACTTTTATCTCCTCTTAATTTTAGATTTGTATTTAGTTGATTTGCAAAAAAGACAGTCCCCTTTTGACCAGTATCGTATACATATTTTTTAGTATTAGGATTTATTGCCATTCTTGTGGTTGCTATGTCGTAAAGTGTTTGGGCTACTTCATCTTGAGTTGGTTTTTTAGATGATTTCATTTTTTTCTCTCTATTACTTTATAATCTTAAGTTTATTATCTCTATAAAGATTTAAGAAAAAGTTAACAATAGGAGTTTATTTTTTAATCCATCTTTTATGCAGCCAGAACCATTGTTCAGGATTTTGTTTTACCCATTTACCAATTTCGTGGTTGATTTGTTTCATAATAACTTCAGAAGATTTGTTTTTGTGTTCTATTTCAGAATGAATAATTACTTCAAAGTTTGAGTCTTTCTTGCGGATTATTTGGATAGGAATAATGGGGCAATCATATTTTAAAGCAAGTGTTGCTATGGCAGGAGCTGTCATTGCATCATGACCTAAGAATGGAACTTTAATACCATCATTCATTTTCTGATCAACCAACATCACCACTTGTTGGTTTTGTTGAAGGGCCGCAATAATTTGTTTTGCTCCGCTTTTTCCCTTGGGAATCATGGTAACTTCAATTTTATTGCGCATGTCATAAATAATTTTATCAACTAATTTATTATTCGCTGCGCGATAAACTCCACATAATTTAAAATTATGACTATATAAAATTTTTCCTATAATTTCCCAATTAGCTATATGTGCAGTGGCAATTAGAGCTCTTTTTCCTCGAATTTTTTCTAGATTCTCCAAACCTTTAATAGTGATGTGTTTATCAAATTCTTTTTGTGGCATATTCATTAAAAAAGGAGTTTCAGAGGCCACTAGAGCTAAATTTCTCCATATACCTAAAACAATTTGATTTATTTTTTGAGGAGATAATTCGGGAAAAACCATAGACAGGTTTTTGGCAGCAGTATTGCTTGCTTTTAATTTTGCTCCAATAAAAGTGAATATTTTGATAGATAGTTTCCTAGCGCTTTTTATCCCAAGTAAATTTATTAGAAATAACCATAATTTTACTAGTAAATATTCAATGAAGTATCGGAATTTTTTCATAAGGCTAGTAATTTTTGTAATTGTTCTTCATCACGCCAAACTAAATCCACTGGTAATACTTTAATTTTATGATGGTATTTAGGATCTATGCGGACATAATCTTTTTCAGTGGTGATAAGCTTATGACCTTTGGCAATAAGATTTTCTATATCTTTTTGAGTGTATTTATAATGGTCAGCAAAAGCAAGCTTCTCTATAATCCTGCCGCCTGACTTTTCTACAGAGTGGAAGAACTTGTCTGGATTGCCAATCCCTGCAAATGCTATAAACTTTTGTGCTTTGAAGTTGGTTTTGCTTGTTAAATCAGCTTGTAATATTGGCAATTGATAATCTAACTTTCCCTCCCCAATGATTACTGCAAAATTGGCTTGCTTAACTCCAGACTCTATAGACTCTCTTAAAGGGCCTGCAGGGAAGATCATTTTATTGCCAAATTTAGAATGACCATCTATTACCATAATTGTGAGATAAGGTTTAAAGCGGTTATCCTGCATTCCATCATCAGTTATAATCAGTTCGTAGCCAAGGCTTTCAAGATATTTAATGCCTTGAAGCCTGTTTTTTGCTACGCAAGTTGGTGCTTTTTTAAATAAGAGTAATGCCTCGTCCCCCACCTCATCAATTTTATGATGTTTATTTAACATTACAGGGCCAGTGAGAGATCCTTTATATCCTCTAGTTAGAATTGCTATTTTGTATTTGTTAAGAATCTTAGCTAAAGATAAAACAACAGGAGTTTTTCCAGCGCCGCCCATGGTGATGTTACCAACTCTAATCACCTTAGCCTTTGGTTGATATCTTTTGTTTTCCGGAACAGAAGAGAAATAAGAAGATATAAGGTTATATATAATAGATAATGGGTATAATAATAGGCTGAATATATTTCTTGTTTTCCAGAATTTAGGAGCAATAAGTTTCATTAAATAGCCTCATGATTTATTGCTTATATATTATTGTAATTTATGTAGTAAATCTACTAAATAAACTCACCTACTAAAGTGGTTCCTGATAATCTAGTTATTTTTACTGGAAGTATTTTTCCAATGTGATCAGAGGTTCCAAGTGCACAAACTGGTTGTCCAAATTCATTTTTTCCTAATATTTGTCCTAAATATTTGCCTTCTTTTTCAAATAATACAGAGCAGGCTCTACCAATGCTTTGTTGATTTATTTCATCTTGTTGCTGGGACAATAATGCTTGAATTCTAACTAATCTTTCAGTCATAACATCATCTGGAATTTGATCCATCACAGCTGCTGGTGTTCCAGGACGAGGGCTATATTTAAATGAATAGGATTGAGCAAATTTTACTTTTCTAATTAATTCTAATGTGTCTTCAAAGTCTTGGTCTGTTTCGCCTGGGTAACCAACTATAAAGTCAGATGAGAATAATATATCAGGAGAGGCTTCACGATATTTTTTAATAATATCTAGATATTGAGCAGCTGTATGTTTACGATTCATGTTTTTTAGAATCTTATCAGATCCAGACTGAACAGGTAAGTGTAAATATGGGGAAACTTTAGCTTCAGTTTTATGTAGCTCTATTAAGTCTTCAAACATGTCATTAGGATGAGAAGTAGTATAACGAATGCGTTCTAGATTAGGAATTTTTGCTAAATGCTTAATCAAGTCAGCAATATTAATTTCATTGCCTTGATCATCTAAACCATGATAAGCGCTAACATTTTGTCCAAGCAGGGTAATTTCTAATGCGCCTTTGCTGGTTAGATGTAATGCTTCACGATAAATCTCAGATAAATTTCGTGAATATTCAGCTCCACGAGTATATGGAACGCAACAGAATTTACAGAACTTATCACAACCTTCTTGGATAGTTAAAAATGCAGTATATCCCTGAATAGAATTTGTTTCAGGTAGAGAATCAAACTTTGAGACCACTGGGAAGTCTAAGTCTAAAGCTATATTATTTTCACGTGAAACTTTTGTAATTAATTCAGGTAAATTATGAAAGGTTTGTGGTCCAACAACTAGATCTACATAAGGAGCGCGAACAAAAATTTCATCTCCTTCAGCCTGGCTTACGCATCCAGCAACTACCAATAACATTTGCTTGCCTTTTGCTTTGCGTGCGTCTTTTAGTTCTTTGATTTTTCCTAATTCAGAATAAACTCTTTCTGCTGCTTTTTCTCGAATATGACAAGTATTGATTATTACTAAGTCTGCATCTTCAATTTTATTGGTTTGGACATAGCCAAATGCTCCTAATAGATCTAACATTTTATTAGAATCATAGACGTTCATTTGGCAGCCATAAGTTTTAATATAGAGTTTCTTTGACATGTTTTATTATGGTTTTTGTCTATAGTTAAATTCTTAAGAGATGATCAAGTTAAGCTTATAATGAATATAGTAATATTTGTCAAATATTATTGAATTTGTTTTCTTATGGATTTATTATTATGAATAAATGCAATGGTATTATTTTAATGAAGTTAATTATAAAATTTATAGTAGTGGCTCTTTGTTTTGGAGCTTTATTGTTGTTGTTGAATAAGAACTTTCCTAATGCTTTATCTGATGATCAGAACAAGGTTTCTTTGATATCTTCTGTGGCAATATTAACTTTGATTATCTCAAGAATATCGGTTAGCAATATAAGAATTTCATCTCTTGTAAATCAATTTTTAGGCTGGGTTTTAATTAGCTTGGTTATTATAACTGGTTATAGTTATAAATTAGAATTAGAACAATTTTCTAATCGTTTAGCTGCTAATATTATTCCGGGATATGCCCAGGAAAATAGTGATGGTTCTGTAACATTTTACGCAGGAATAAATGGCCATTTTAATATATCTGCTATGGTTAATGATTCTAGAAAAGTGAAGTTTCTTTTTGATACAGGAGCCAGTGTGGTTTCGCTTACCAATAGAGATGCTAGGTTGCTTGGTATTGATGTAGATAACTTAGAATATAATTCTCCCTCAAGCACTGCCAATGGAGTAAGTTGGGGAGCAAGAATTAAGTTAGATAAAATTCAAGTGGGGCCAATTATTGTTTATGATGTGTCAGCTAGTGTTTCTCAAGAGGGAGCATTAGATACTTCTCTGCTTGGTATGAGTTTTCTAGGTGAACTTAAAGAATTCAAGATTCAAGAAAGTAAACTTACCTTGACTAATTGAAAAATAACGTTATCATGTACAAAAATACTTTTAAACTAATTAATATATAGGTGTAGCTATGAGTAAAGCCGCTAAAACAGCAAGTAAAAATAACCCGACCTCTCGTATGAAGGCGGCAGATGTGTTTTTTAATGACAAGAAAGTTGAGCCAGTGTTGGTTCTTGATGGTCGTAGAAGATATATGGCTGCAGCATATGAAGATGGTTCTATGCCACTAGATGCTGATGGTTCTCCATTACCTTGGGCAGATGTAACTAGCTAAAGTCACAAATACTACAAGACCTTCTATGTGAGTGAAGGTCCTGTATTACTTTTACCCTTCTATTGTGAAACAGCATTGTCCTTTTATCCTTTCTATAGGAGGATTTTTGCACACCTGAATTTTTATCTTATCTTTAGGGTTTAAAAAATTCTTCTTTATGTGATCATATAATTTAAAACTTAAACTTTCAATTAAGTGAAATTCATTGTTTGAGCAAAAGTGTTGTATTTCTTTTGTTAATTCATCATAACAAAGTGCATCATTTATATCATCACTTTTACATGATTTTGGTAAGTTATTAAAAATAATAGTGATATTTAGGTTTATATCTTGAAGAGACTTGCGTTCTTCTTCTCCCACTCCAAAATAGAGTTTTAATCTTAATTGTTGTATTTCAAGTGTTGTTATCATTTTACATCTTTATGTGTTAAAGGTTGTTTTATCTATCGTAATTATGCCATAAAATTAGAGCCAGACAAAATGATTTAAATCTAAATCTATTGACAATAAGCGCAACTTACATTACCTTGAGGTCCCTATGCTAATTTTATAGCATAAATCTAGCCCATAAACCTTATATTTAAAGTGTTAGCAAAGCTAATGGATGTTTATGGATGTTTAAACTTTAATCGGAGACTAAAACTTACATGAGAAAACTTCCTTCTATCACTATCAGTGAATTAATTGCAGCTGGTGTTCATTTTGGACATAAAACCATGCGCTGGAACCCAAAAATGAGTTCTTATCTTTATGGAATAAAAGATGGGATTCATATTATTGATCTACAACAAACTTTACCATTACTACACGTGGCTCTAGAGAAACTATATGATGTAGCTAAAAATAATGGACGTATTTTATTTGTTGGGACAAAAATGCAGGCTTCAGATATTGTTGCTGAAGAAGCAAAAAGATGTGGTCAGTATTATATAAATCATCGTTGGTTAGGTGGCACATTAACTAATTGGGCAACTATTAATCGTTCTATAAAAAAGCTTGGTGATCTTGAGAAGTCTCTTGTTGATGCAGATAGCGAAGAGGAAACTTCAAATAAGTTAAAATTTAATAAAAAAGAAAGATTAGACATAACTCGCAAAATTGAGAAACTAGAAAAATCACTTGGTGGTATTAGAGAAATGGGTGGCGTTCCTGATCTAATATTTATTATTGATACAAATATGGAAGATCTTGCTGTTCAAGAAGCCACAAAACTTGGTATTCCTGTGATAGCTATCTTAGATAGTAATTCTAATCCTGATAACATTACGTATCCAATTCCTGGTAATGATGATGCAACTAGATCGCTTAAGTTATACTGCCGTTTAGTTACAGATGCTATTTTATATGGCATCCAAGAGTCTTTAATCAATTCTGGTGTTGATATGGGAGAAGCAGCTGATTTATCAGATGTTCTTCAGCTTAATAAAGCTGAGGCTTCAGTTGAAGAGAAAACAGTAGAAAAGAAGCCTGCGGCTAGAAAAGCTTCAGCTAAGACAGAAGAAAAAGTAGTAGAAAAGAAGGCTGCAGCTAAAAAGGCTCCAGCCAAGAAAAAAGAGGTATAATAATGGTTGAAATTACAGCATCCTTAGTAAAAGAATTACGTGGAAAATCTGGTGCAGGCATGATGGACTGCAAAAAGGCATTAGTTGAGTGTAATGGAGTGTTTGAAGAAGCGGTGGATTGGTTGCGCAAGAAGGGTTTGTCTGCGGCAGCTAAGAAGTCTGGCAGAGAAGCGGCTGAAGGATTAGTAGCACTTAAAGTAGAAGGAAAAAAGGCAGCTATTGTTGAGTTAAACGCAGAAACTGATTTTGTTGCAAGAAATGAAAAATTCCAGGCGTTGGCTCGTAACATTGTTAAAGTGGCTCTAGATGAAGGACAGGACATTGAGTCTCTTAAGAACGCTAAATATCCTGAAGGTTCACAAAATATTTCTGAAGCTATAACAGATCATATTGCTGTTATTGGTGAAAATATGAATTTACGTAGAGTTAACTATCTAGATGTAGATAATGGTGTTATTTCTTCTTATGTTCATAATACTATTTCTGATGGTTTAGGAAAAATTGGTGTGTTAGTTGCATTAGAATCTACCGGTGATAAAGATAAATTGTTAGACTTAGGAAAACGTATTGCTATGCATGTGGCAGCAGCGCGTCCTTTAAGTTTGAATATAGAATCAGTAGATTCTGAAGATTTAGAGCGTGAGAAGAAAATTTTCTCTGAGCAAGCTAGGGCCTCAGGTAAACCTGAGAATATAATAGAGAAAATGGTTGAAGGAAGAGTTAAGAAATATTATCAAGAGATAGTATTACTTGAGCAAGTTTTTGTTATGGATAATAAAACTCCTATTTCTCAAGTACTTGTAGAAGCAGCTAAGGATATTGGTGCTCCAGTATCTTTGAAAGGATTCTTAAGATATGAGCTTGGTGAAGGAATTGAGCGCACTCAGACAGATTTTGCTGCTGAAGTGTCTTCAATGACTAACTAAACAATCTTTTAATACACCTCTTTCGATAGTTTTACATAATCGGAAGAGGTTTTTTATTGTTTTTCTTAAAGTTTTGATTAGCACTAAATACTTTCTTAGAGTAATCCTCTAATTACATATTGTAATATTCCGCCATGATTTATGTAATCTATTTCATTAGCGGTATCAATACGGCATTGAAGGGTTATTTTGTCACTGCTCCCGTCTTTACGCTTTATTTGGCATGTTACATCCATTTTAGGAGTAATATTTCCACAGATTCCCTTTATATCAAATTCTTCAGATCCATCAAGCTTAAGATCTTTATGGGTCATGCCATTTTTAAACATTAGGGGCAGTACTCCCATTAAAACCAAATTAGACCTATGAATTCTTTCGAAACTTTCAGCGATAACTGCTTTAACTCCAAGTAATAAAGTTCCTTTAGCCGCCCAATCTCTAGAAGATCCAGTACCATATTCTTTGCCTGCCATAATAATTAAAGATCTGTTATCTTTTTTATATTTCATTGCAGCATCATAAATACTCATTACTTCATTAGTAGGAAGATAGCGAGTTACTCCTCCTTCTGTGTCAGGAGCGAGTAAATTTTTAATTCTAATATTTGCAAAAGTTCCCCTCATCATCACTTCATGATGGCCACGTCTGGTTCCATAAGAATTGAAGTCTTGGGGTTCTACTCCTCTGTTTATCAGATATTGTCCTGCAGGGCTATTTTTTGCAATATTTCCTGCTGGAGATATATGGTCAGTAGTAATACTATCGCCAAACAAAGCTAATAATTTAGCTCCATTTATATCAGATAACTTACTAGGATCTTTTGACATGTTGTTAAAATATGGAGGATTAGTTACGTAAGTGCTTTTTTCTTTCCAAGAAAAATTTACTCCTTTATCTACTTGAATTTTTTGCCATTCTGCATCGCCCGTGAAAACATTAGCATATTCTGATTCAAACATTCTAGATTTAACAGACATTTCCATTACTTCTTGAATTTCATGATTGCTTGGCCAAATATCTTTAAGATAAACATCTTTACCATCTTTATCTTTTCCTAATACATCTTTAGTTAAATCAATTTGCATTGATCCGGCAAGGGCATATGCCACTACTAATGGAGGAGAGGCTAAGTAACTTGCTTTTACTAGTGGATGAATTCTTCCCTCAAAATTACGATTTCCTGATAAAACAGAAACAGCTACTAAGTCATTCTTGGTTATGCTATCTTCTATTTCTTTTTGTAGAGGGCCAGAATTACCAATACAAGTGGTACATCCGTAGCCAATTAAGTTAAAACCTATTTTATCAAGATATTTTTGTAGGCCGCTTGTTTCTAAGTATTCTGTCACTACTTTAGATCCTGGAGCTAAAGTAGTTTTAACCCATGGTTTTGAGTTTAAACCTAGCTCAGAGGCTTTTTTAGCTACTAATCCTGCTGCTAGCATTACACTTGGGTTAGAAGTGTTGGTACAGCTAGTGATAGCAGCTATTACCACGTCACCGTTAGCTAATTTATAATTTTTTCCTGTAACAGTACATTCTCTATCTAAGCTTTTATTAGATTTTGTCATATTTGGTAATTCTTTTATAAAGGATTCTGCTCCTTCCGAGAGCAAAACTCTATCTTGAGGGCGTCTGGGGCCAGCAATACTAGGTGAGATGCTGCCTAAATCTAATTCTATAGAGTCGCTAAATATAGGGTCTATTGTATTAGTGTCTCTCCATAATCCTTGCTTTTTAGAGTATTCTTCAACTAGTTTTATTCTATGAGGATCGCGAGCGGATAGCTCTAAATAACGAATAGTTTCTTTATCTACTGGGAAAAATCCACAAGTGGCTCCATATTCAGGTGCCATATTAGCAATAGTTGCTCTATCAGCTAATGGAAGATGGTCTAACCCTGGGCCATAAAATTCAACGAATTTACCAACTACTCCTTTTGACCTTAGCATCTGAGTTATCGTAAGCACTAAATCAGTTGCTGTAGTTCCTTCCTTCATTCTTCCCGTTAGTTTAACTCCTATTACTTCGGGGATAAGCATTGACATAGGTTGACCTAGCATTACTGCTTCAGCTTCTATACCTCCAACTCCCCAACCTAAGACGCTTAATCCATTAACCATAGTGGTATGGCTATCAGTACCAACTAAAGTGTCAGGATAAATATAATTATCTTTGATCCAAACTACTTGAGATAAGTACTCTAAATTTACTTGATGGCAAATACCTGTTCCAGGTGGAACCACTCGAAAGTTACTGAAGGCCTTTTGCCCCCAACGTAAAAATTCATAGCGTTCAAAATTACGTTTCATTTCAATATTTACATTTTCCTTGAAAGCAGCGCTGCTTCCGGATTTGTCTGCTTGTACTGAATGGTCTATAACTAGATCTACAGGAGATAGGGGGTTGATTTTTATAGGATCTCCACCAAGGTTTATTATTGCGTCGCGCATAGCAGCTAAATCTACTACAGCTGGAACCCCAGTAAAATCTTGCATTAGAACTCTAGCAGGAGTATATGCTATTTCATGATTTGTTTTTTGATTCTTTAGCCAATTTACACAAGCTTTTATATCATTAGTGGTGACTATTCTCCCATCTTCAAATCTAAGAAGATTTTCTAAAATAACTTTTAAGGAAAAAGGCATTCTATTTAAGTTTGTTTTTAACTTTTTTTCGGCTTCATTGATACTAAAGTATTGGTATTCTTTTTTATCAACGGATAAAGATTTCTTAACACCTAGATTATCTTGGCCAAATAACATAAAGACTCCTTAGATTTAATAAAATAATTTTATTAATATAATAATATATATAATTGTCACATTAGTCAAAATCATAATTGTTAATATGTACCCAGTTCAAATTAAAGGTTGCAGCAAGGCTAATCATTTGTGTAGTATGTACTTATTAAGTTATTTTATAAAAGGATTCTTGTAGGATAATAATGAGTAAGATAATTGTTAGATGTGTGTTTCTAGTTGTTTTTTTATTTTCAGGGGCAGTGTATGCAGTTGATTATGGTGACTTGATTACTGTAAAGAAAATAAAGATTAATGTTAAAGGTGAGGAGAAAGAAGATCTTGAATCTTTTTATTCTCAGTATGTCGGTCAGACTATTTCTCCAAAAGATTTAGGTAACAAGATATATAAGTATTTTACAGATCGTGATTATTTATATCCGCAGATTACTATTTTTACAGAGGGGTTGAATGAAGGTTTTGTGTCTGTTTATGTTAAATTCACTCACATTGCTAATGTTACAATTGAGAAGGGTGAGAAAGATAATGCTCTAATAAATGAATATATTAATAAAATACTAGATGAAAAAGAGTCTAAAATAAGCACTTTTGAAAAATACATAGCGCTTATAAATCGTATTCCTGGATATTATGTGCAGTATAAGTTTGTAAATTCAAAAGAGGAGGATGCTATAGATGCTCTTCTTTATATAAATAAAACTAAAGCACTAATATATGCTAGTTCAGATAGTTATGGAGATAATGACTATGGCGAAATGCAAAATGTTGTATCTGGACAAACATTTTCTCCATTTGGTAGTGGTAATGATTCTTGGTCGGCATATGGTGTAACTACAAATCATCCCGATAGGTTATATGTGGTTGGTACTAGCTATAATCGGGTCATTAATAGTTATGGCACTAGCTTTGAGATGAATGGTTCTTATTCAAGGGATAATTCAACATATAATAATATTATTAGTACTAAGGATGGAGTAAGTCAGTCTTATGGGATCTCATCTACTCATCCGTTATATCTGAGCGCTAACCATACTCTGGAAGGAGTTATTGGCACAACTTATAACTATTCTAAAGATTATACAGCTGATGTTAATATATCAAGTCGAACCACTAGGGGGATAAGAAGCCGTAGTAGGGAAAATTTTTTCGGCAGAATAAATGTTTTTTCAAGGAAAGATACAATAGATGAGTATTGGTTTAGTGAAGCTGGTTTAAATTATAGAGGTTCAGATAAAGGTGGTGGATATAATACTATTGGTTTTCAATTTGCTAAAGGAATGGGTGGAAAATTTCAGAATTATACTAATCCGCAAGATGTTCCTGATGGGCATTATAGTATTATGTCATTAAATGTTAGCAGGGAGCAAATTTTGCCTAATAACTTTAGTGTTATGTTTAACTCAATGGCCGGTAGATCTGATGATGATTTGCCGGATGCAGAAGTGTTTTCTTTAGGCGGTAGGCAATATGGTCGAGGTTATGAATCTGGGACTCTGATTGGAAATAAAATAATAGCTGCTTCGTTTGAGGTTAGGTATAACAAAGAAATATCTGAAGATCCCTTGTTTAGGCTAATTCAGCCATATGTGTTTCGTGATATGGGTTATGTGGGAAAGCAAGCGAGTAATACCAATATTTCTCATCTTTCCTCTTATGGTGGTGGTGTTAGGTTTTTCTTAACCCATGGGGCTCAGATAAATGTAGAAATAGCTCAGCCGCTTCAGAACTTTTATACTATAGACGGGATAGATTATGAACCTAAGGCTATTTTAGGAATTATGGGAAGTAAAACATTCAGGTTTTAATCGCTGATTTGATTAAGATATTTTTGTTGTTTATTTTTTTTCTTGCGTGATTAAAAAATTACCTGTATTAGATATCAAGCACTTCTAGGTAACAGAGGAATAGAGTAGCGTGATTATAGTTGTTTTTGGGTTAGCTGCATCAGGTAAAACATATGTCGGTAAAATTATAAATAAGTATTTTAATTTTTACCATGAAGATGCGGATCAATGGCTTTCTAGTGATATGAAGCAATATGTTAGTGAGAAAAAGGTTTTTACTTTGGGAATGCTAGAAGACTTTACTTCGAATATTATAGCGAATATTGAAAGACTTAGCTCAAAATATGATAATATTGTTATTAGTCAGGCGTTATATAGAGAGAAAAACCGTAAAACAATACAGAAGCATTTTGTATCACAAGGTTTGATGTTTGTTCACGTGGAAGCAAGCGATGAGGTTATTTACCAAAGGCTTGTGAAAAGAGGGGATTGGATTATGCCTGGATATGCTTCTTCAATGAGAAAATTTTTTCAGCCAATGGAAGATGCTATAACTATTAATAACGATAAATCTGGTGAAGATCATATAATAAATCAATTAAAAAATATTCTAAAACCTTATTCTTATTAATTATTTCATAGTATTCAGTGTTAGTTAGTTTGGTCTATTGACTTGATGAGTGATGTCGTCTTTGATTTTAGAAATTGTTTCAGATGTTTTAATGTTTGCCCACATTACTTCTTGTTTAAGCTCGTAAGCTGGGCTTTCTAGAAGATTTTGTTTTTTGCTTTTTAATTCGCGCATCTGTTGGATTAATTTGTAATACTCGAAGGTAAGATCTGATAATAAATCTTGAGGAGATTGAGACTGATTGGTGCCGTCGCTTAAATAACCCTCTATTTTAAGTAAATCATCATGAGCTTGGTCATTGATAAATTGTAGGTTATCTTTAGAGCATAGTTTAGCTATTTTATTGTAAATGTCTTTTTTTACTTGATCTAGGTTTAGTATTTCTGTTTTGTTGTTGTCATTGTCAGCTTGCTGGCTTGTATTGCTCTTTTTAAAAAATACTGCTCCAGAGCCATAGTAATAATCAAGGAAATGATTTAGGTCTTTTTCTAGATCTCTGAGTTCGGATTGAAGAATTTGAATTTTGATTAGAGACTCATCAATTATGTTTTCTAATTTTTCTATTTCTTCAAAAGAGTTTTTATTTAATGAGTTGGTTTCTTTCTGTATCTTATTCGCTGACATAAAATATCTCCATAATATAAAATATTAAATAAATACTTAAGAAAATTCTTTCTATTACCAATACTAATTAACCTCGCCAATATAACATAACTATATTGGAAAATAAATTGTTTTAATTAATATTACAAAAATAATAAGGTTGACTTTTAAAATTAACAGCGCACCCTAAGGGAGTTACTAGTGTTTTAATTTTTACGCATGACGCCTTAATATATTAAGGTATTTTAACATTATGTCAAGTTTTTATAAAAATCTGTGGCAAGAAAAATTCTTTTTTTTGCTATGTATATAATATTTATTATATTGTGAATACTACTCTTAGTTTAGTAGCGTTGCGGTTAGATATATCTATAACTTTACTTGAATCATTTGATATGTTAGTTTCTTAGGTGTTAATTTGAAACCTAAATAAATAATTTATTGATGGAGTTTTATATGAATAATATTTGTTCTTTAGCGAACCAAAAATCTTTTCCCTTTACTTTGCCAGACTTACCTTATGCTGATAATGCATTAGAGCCGTATATGAGTGCTAAGACATTTAGTTATCATCATAAGAAGCACCATAATGCTTATGTGGTGAATTTAAATAAGCTTATTGAAGACACTGATTTAAAGGGTGGTTCTTTGGAAGAAATTATTATGATGAGTTATAACAATTCAACTAAAGTAGCTATTTTTAATAATGCAGCTCAGGTTTGGAATCATAGTTTCTTTTGGCATTCAATGAAAGTAGAGGGAGGAGGAAAACCTCACGGTGAAATAGCCAAAAAGATAGATCAAGATTTTGGTAGTTATGAAGGTTTTGTTGCTGAGTTTAAAAATGCGGCAACAACGCAGTTCGGTAGTGGCTGGGCATGGTTGGTAATAGATGAAAATAATAAATTATCAGTTATGAAAACAGGTAATGCGGATTTACCAATGGTTCATAATAAAACAGCACTATTTACAATAGATGTATGGGAACATGCATATTACTTAGATTTTCAAAACTTAAGACCCAATTATGTAGATAATTTTTTAAATCATTTGATCAACTGGGAATTTGTAAACGAAATGTTAGCAGGTAAGTATAAATAACTTATGATTGTTGGAATAGGAAATGATATTGTTTCTATAAATAGAATAAAAAAGCTTCTTGAAAAGGATGAAAGGGCTTTTTTGCAAAGAATTTTATCGGACAGAGAAATAAATATTTTTTCTGGTATTAATACAAATAAGGTTTCTGGGTATATTGCAAATCGTTTTGCTGCTAAAGAGGCTTTTTCTAAAGCTCTTGGAACTGGAATTGGAAAAGATATATCTTTTAAAGATATAGAAGTGTTGAAAACTTTAAGAGGTAGGCCATATTTTGAATTTAGTTCTAAAACAACAGAATTCCTTAAAAATAATTATGGTAGTGATGTTAAGGTTCATTTAAGTATGTCTAACGAGATAGAATATGCGCAATCTTTTGTAGTGATTGAGTCTTAGTTTTTAAGTCATAAAGCTAAGACTTAAAAAATAATTTTAGAAAATTAAAATTATACCTTGCTTTATTTACATAAATGGTATAATTTTCTTCCCTTCGAGGGTGGTTAAGATATCACTCTTATATAATGGCTCCTTCGTCTAGCGGTTAGGACATCACCCTTTCACGGTGGGAACACGGGTTCGATTCCCGTAGGAGTCACCATATCTTTTTTGCTTTTTCATATTAAATCTCCAGGCATAAAATATTTCAGTCACATTTGTGCAACAGTTTAGTATAAAACCATGTCAAATTATATCGAAAAACCTTTAAGTAGGTTGCCATGGTTGTTTATAGAAGGTACATATTGATGTATCAGAAAGTTTTAACGTCTGTCATTAAAGCGTTATGAGTTAAAAATTCTGAGGATGTCTTTATGACATTTAAAATATTAAAGGAAGTATAAACCATAACGGTAATTAATTAGAAAAGGTAGAAAATTATGAAAAAGATTTTATTATGCACAACGGCATTAGTAGGATTCGCTAGCCTAGCTTCAGCTGCTGATATGTCTGGCAATGGAGACATGCAAGTTTCCGTTGGTGGTAACAGTAAATTTGAAGCTGGTTATATAAATCGTGATAATGATCACAAGAAAGGATTTACATTTAGCCCTAACCAAGATTCATCAGCATTTGTAACTTCAAATAAAGCTGCGCTAAGAGCTGAAGGTAAGAATGATACTATGACTTATGGTGCTGTTGTTCGTTTGCAAACAGTTGCAAGTTTGTCTAATGGTATGAGTGATTCAGGTTTAGATCGTTCACATATCTACATGAACACAGATGCTGGTGCTGTACAAATGGGTACAAACTTTGCAGCAAGTAAATTATTATCTGTTGATGCTGGCACAATTGCTTCAGCAACAGGCGGTGTAGCTGGTGATTATCCTAAATTCTTAGACGTGCGTCAAAATACAGTTTATGGTAGCTTGCCTGTATTAGATACTGACGTTATGACCAACAGATTAGATGGTTATGGAGAAAGTAACAGAAAAATTACTTATTTATCACCACGTATTTCTGGTGCTCAGTTAGGTATGTCTTTTGCTCCTGATATGGAGAACAATGGTGGTTCTGGTATTTCTAGAGACAATAACCAAAGATATATGGGACGTCCATTAGCAGCTAAGAACTTATTCTCTGTAGCATTAAACTATAAAAACAGCTTTGATGATGTTAACGTGATGTTCAGTGTAGCTGGTGACTTCGCTAAAGCTAAAGGGGATAGTGCTCGTGATGTAGTAACTTATAACAAGTATACAGATATAAGCAAAGGTAATTCATCCGGTACTCCTACTAAAATTGGTCTTGAGAGAGCGAGTTATGGTGGAAATAAAGAAAGAAATGATATCAAAACATATTCAGTTGGTACTGTAGTTGAATATCAAGGTTTCTCAGGAGCTTTATCTTATGCTAAAGATGGAAAAAGTTTAACTGCAAAAGGTTATGACTTTACTTCTTACTGGATGACAGCTGGCTTAGGTTATAAGAATGGGCCAATGTCAACAAGTTTAACTTATCTTTACGGTAAAAAAGGAAACAAAGATGCTGCTGAGGGAGATAATGATACAGCTCCTTTAGTTAAAACATCAGCTGTGTCTTTAGGTGCAGATTATGCTGTGGCTCCAGGGTTAACTCCTTTTGCTGAAGTAACAAATGTTACTGTGAAACCAAATAAGGTTCTTGCAAATGGTGATACAAAAGCTAGAGCAACTGTATTCATTCTTGGTACAAGAGTTAAATTCTAATCTTATAGTATAAAATTAGAATTAGTAAAATAAAAATGCCCCTTAAATTTATTCTTAAGGGGCATTTTTTTGTAAGTTAAAGAGAAAAATGCAAGAAAGTTTATTTTATGAATTTAAAGCATTGAGCGAATTAAATTTCTTATATTAAGACTAGCATTTTGATTTATCGATTTAAGAGCTAAAGAATAGTCTGTTAGAATAGATGGATTTTTATCTATATATTTTATTATCTTTAAAATTTTCATAGAGCTTTCAGCATCTTCTTTTACTACCCATCCAGCTTTCATATCTTCTATTTCTTTTGCATTGTAATATTGATGATTATCTGCAGCACTAGGATATGGAATGAAGATTGCTGGAATTTTAAAAGCTATCAATTCAGAAATGGTTGATGCTCCAGCTCTAGCAATTACTAAATCCGCTTGATAAAATTTTTTATCCATATTATCAAAAAAACTTTTTATTTCGTAGGAAATCCCTTCTTTAGAATATTGTTCCTTTATTGAAATAATATCTTCTTCTTTAACCTGTTGATGGATGTATAGCTTGTTTTTAATACTTTTTGGTAGGTTTATAATTACGTTAGGTATTATTTTGCTAAAAACTTTAGCTCCTTGGCTTCCTCCAATAATAAGTATATTTAGCTTCTTAGAGCTAGCTCTTTTTTTATTTGCATTGAGCAGGATATTTTCTCTAATTGGGTTTCCAGTATAAATAACTTTATTTTTATATTTTTGATCAATTTTTTGAATTGTTTGAAATCCAGTTGTAAGGTAATCTGCTTTAGGTAATAGTAATCTATTTACTTTGCCAATAACTGTATTAGCTTCATGTAAAATAATTTTCTTTCTAAATATTGTTGCTACTAACATTATTGGATAGCTTGCATAGCCTCCAAAACCAATTACTATATCTGGATTTTGATAATAAATTGTCCATATAGACTTTATAAAGCCTTTTGTTAGAGTGAATAAAGAGCTAAGAATTCTTATTGGAGACCTATTAGAGAAGTTAGCTGAAGAAATTAAAATATGATTTTTATCAAATGGATGAAACTTAGCAAATTTAGCATCTGCTGTTAATATTGTTTTGTAGTTGTTGTTCTCAAGTTCACTTTTTAAAGCTAAAGCTGGAAAAATATGTCCTCCAGTGCCTCCAGTACTGAGTAAAATTTTATTTTTCTTCATAATTTATATCAATAAAATGTGCGTTACTTCTAATGCCATATCGTTTTCTAGTTAGAGCAAGAATAGCTCCTATAGTTAAAGATATTGACAAAATAGATGAGCCACCATAGCTCATTAATGGTAGAGTCATTCCTTTTGTAGGGAGTAAATGTAAAGTTACACCAATATTAATAATGGCTTGGAATCCTAACTGCATTAATAATCCCGATACTGCTAGCATTGAGAATAAATCACCAACTTTACTAACCCTGATTAAGCCACGAATTACTATAAAGCTAAAAAGAAAAATAATTACAAGGCAAATAATCATTCCTAATTCTTCTCCTACTACTGCAAAAATAAAATCAGTATGGGAATCAGGTAAGTGTTGTTTTACCGTTCCTTCTCCTGGACCAGTACCAAAAATTCCACCATTAGTAAAAGCTTCTATAGATTTCTTTACTTGATAGTTCTCGCTTGTATTTGGGTCTAAAAAGCTGTTCATTCGTACAGTGACATGTGGTAAGAAAGTATAAGCGGCTAGTAATCCAATAATTCCTCCTATGGTTAATAAAATTATCCATGTCATTGAAAGTCCAGCTAGAAACATTTGTCCAGACCAAACAGCTGAAATGGTGATGGCCATCCCCAAATCTGGTTGTAAAATAACCAACCCTATTACTATGCTATATAATATAAAAGATAAACGAAATGCAGGAAATTTTGTATCAATATATCTTTGCATTAGTATTGAGGCAGTTAATATTGTAAAAAAAGGCTTGATAAATTCAGATGGTTGTATTGATATCAATCCTAGCGATATCCAGCGCTGCGCTCCTTTTATTTCTTCTCCCATAAATAAAACCAGAATCATTAATATTATAAAGAATATAAAGCCGATTATAGCAAATTTATGGATGGCTTTTAGAGAAAAAAAAGAAATACCTAGCATTATCATGGATCCTAAGAATAGGAATACTAATTGTCTCTGAATAAAGTAGAAAGTTGGTAGGCCTATTCTTTCAGCCACAGCTGGACTTGCTGTTGTAACCATTATCACGCTAAAAATAATAGTTATGGCAATTGCAGATAGCATATATTTATCAATTGTTGCCATCCAAGATCCAATAATACTACCGCGTTTGCTCTTATGCATTTGTTTTTGTTTCAATTTTTACGATGATATAAAATATATATAACTAACAAACTTATAGCTGAGAATAACCAAGTGAGAGCATATCCTAAATGATTATTATGTAAGTTTGGTTTAACTTCTCTTCCTTTAGGAAAATCTTTCCCATCATTTTGAGCTAGAATATAAAAGGGTTCAACCGGCTTGTTAATAAATGATCCAATTTCATCTAAATTGATATAAAACCATAAATTCTTTTTTGGTTGGTTGTTATACGTGTAGGTACCTTTTTTTTCATTGGCCATAATAGCTCCAGTTATTTCTACTTCATTTGGTATTAAACTGGATTCTCTGGTTGCTTGATTTTTAAATTTTTCTGGAACCCATCCACGATTTACTATGATAGTTTTTCCGTTATTTAATTGAAGAGGAGTTAGAATATAATAGAAATGCTCATTGCTAGGTTTAGTGGCCCCCCCATAGATATATATCTCATTCTCATGAAGAAACTTTCCTTGGAGAGTTACCTTGCGATAAAGCATTTCTTCAATATTTACCTTCTCTGGTAGTTTAATAGAGGGAAGCTGAGTTTTTAAATTAATTTCTGCTATAAGGTTTTCTTTCCATTGTAGTCTTTGGAATTGCCAAATACTCAAAGAGAACAACAGAATTAGAGCAGGGATTGTAAACAAAGTAGGTATTAATTTGGGTTTGAAGCCTAAAATTTTCATATTTAATTCTGCTCAAGATCAAGGGTATTACAGAACTCTCCCCATTCACGTTTAGACATACCACTTGCTTCAGCTGTAATTTTTTCTCCCTTGAGCATAGCTTTAATGGCTTTGATAGCATTGCCTGAAAAACTAGCAGAGTTAACCTGGTATTCCATAAAAGCCTCATAAGCAAAAGGTACCCATTCTTTAACTATATTAAGCATAACTTCAGCATAAACTCTAATTTCGTATTGGGCATGAGAATCTGCTCTTAAGGCTAAAAAGTGAAATAAATTATGTAGATTGATTTTCCAGTACCATTCTGTATAAAAGTTTAGATTTAAGTTCATTCTAGCAAGTTCACGAGCAAGTTGAGGATTCTCAGGATTCAAAATATTTCCTTCTTCATCTTCATTAAGCATTTCTTGGTAATGAGAATAGCATTGTTCAGCATCTTGTTTCAAAAGATGAAGAACTTTTTTAGATTCCTCAGGGGATAAAACGTTATCACGCCCTTGTTTGTTGATTTTAGACTGCATAGCCATATTTTCTGGCTTTGGGGTATAAAATTCGTTAGCAAGAATTGAATATCTTGCAGAATATTCATTAACGCTAGCTGTACGATGTCTTATCCATTGCCTTGCAATAAAGATAGGTAATTTAATATGAAATTTAATGTCGCACATTTCAAACGGAGTGGTGTGACGATGGCGCATTAAGTATTGAATCAATCCACGGTCTTGATTGGTTCGTTTTGTGCCTTTTCCATAGGACACCCTAGCTGCTTGAACTATTGCGCTATCATCGCCCATATAGTCTACTACTCTAACAAATCCATGATCTAATACAGGTATTGCATCATATAAGATTTTTTCTATTCCTGGAGATATAGCGCGTTTCGTTATATTAGTTTGTTTCGTTAAATCATCATTTTCTTTGGTTTGTATCATTGCAGTAACTCTCTAAAATTTTATTTACTATAAGTTTTAAGTATGAAAGCTATGTGTATATTTGCAAGAGTTTTCTCTTCCATTACCAAGAAAAATGCTGTATAATGTTCTTGTCTATTATTGGACTATGATAATAAACGCTATTTAGAATAGGCGTTGCGGACCCGGGGGCAGTGCCCGGCGCCTCCACCATAATTTTAACAAGATCTTTAGGGGGCGATTCAGGATCGACGTGCGTAATAAAAAAATAACTTTTATCCGGGATGATACCTACGATTATGGGTCAAAAAAAGTAAATGCAAACGATAATAATCAAGCATTTGGTAACAGAGCAGCTTTAGCTGCATAGTTATCAGCGGTTGGGGGCTTACCGGGCAACAGAGAAAGCCCCATTTTTTTTAAGGGTAAAAGAGTAATGAAAAAAAATATTATTGATTATAGTGATTTAGTAGATGATGCAATGCATTTTATTGTAAAAAGGTCATTAGAAATTTTTGCTGGAAATAATCTTGATGGAGATCATCACTTTTTTATTTCTTTTATTACTAAATATCCTGGCGTTAGTATCTCAGAAAAGTTGCATCATAAATATCCATATGAAATGACGATAGTTCTTCAGCATCAATTTGAAAATTTATTGATCAATGATGATGGATTTAGTGTATGTTTGAGTTTTGATAACCAGCAAGAAGAAATAGTTGTTCCATTTTCGGCTTTAACTGCTTTTGCAGATCCTAGTGTTAAGTTTGGGTTGCAGTTTCGCCATGTTGATGAAGATCAAGCTTCAAATGATCAGGATAATAATGTTGATCTAGCTAATAATAGCTCTACTTACAGCAAAAAGGATTTGTTTCCAAGTACTGCAGAAACAAAGGGTAATGTTATTGCTTTAGATTTTAAAAATAAGAAGTTAAAGTAACGCATCTCAATTATTAATTGCTATATAACTAGGAAACTATCTTTATTATTGATATGTGTGGTATCTGTATAATAAATTATAAGTCTTATGTTTTTTCCTCTAGAAATAAGTGTTTTTCATGTGTTTGCATTCTTTTGGATGTGTGTTCTTTCTGCTTTAGTTATTGCTATTATTAGATTGAAGTGGCTACACTAAAACCGTACAAATAGTTCAGGCTAATTACGAAACAAATAAGGAAGGAACTAAATGTCCAATAACCACAAGAATCTCCAAAAACTTATCTCACAACAGAGCCTTTACATGCAAGAGTTATAACTAAATCAGGTTTTTCCGTTAGTATAGAAGAATTATACTGTTCATAATAAATATAAAGTAATTTACAACATTATTTTCTATTTTTGGCTTTAAATCGTCTTCCTTCCCATAAATAATAAACAACAGGAATGACGATTAAGGTTAGAGCTGTAGTAGAAATCATACCTCCAGCCATTGGCAGAGCAATGCGTCGCATAACATCAGATCCTAAGCCTTCAGTAATAAATATAGGGCTAAGTCCAGCAATAATAATACAAACGGTCATTAGTTTCGGGCGCACTCTTAAGACGGCGCCATGCATAATCTCATTAAATAATTCTTGTTGTGTTTTTGGAGGAGAGATTTGCATTTGGTGATCAATATAAAGAAGCATGACTACAGCTGTTTCAACGGCAATACCAGATAGTGCGATAAAACCTACTCCTACAGCGACTGAAAAATTATAATCAGCGAGGTATAGTGCCCAAACTCCTCCAATTAATCCAAAAGGGAGTGATAACATAATTATCAATGTACGATCTAGTCGTTTGAAATGAATCATAAGAAGTATAAATATAATAAATATCACTGCAGGTATTGCAATTTTTAGACGGGATTCTGCTTCTAACATCTGTTCAAATTGTCCAGACCAGATTAGAGCGTATCCGGAGGGTAAATTAACTTTTTGTGATATTATTTTTTGTGCATTTTTTATATAAGATCCAATATCTATTCCTTCAATATCAATGAAAACCCAACCAGTTAATCGCGCATTTTCGGATTTGATCATTGGAGGTCCTTCAACAAATTTAACATTTGCAACTTCTTTAAGTGGAATATGATGTCCTTGTGGGTTTTGTAGTAAAACGTCAAATAAGTCTTCAGGAGTTTCTCTAAATGGACGATCATAACGTATAATAATATTATATCGTTCTCGACCTTGTATGGATTCAGCCAATTTCATTCCTCCTAGTGATGTGCTAATTACATTTTGGAATGATTCTAAGCTGATGTTCAGTCGTGCTAGCTTATTTCTATCCGGTTCTATTTCTAAATATTTTCCACCCGTCACACGGTCTGCAAATGCTGAGCGTGTATTGGGAATGGATTTGATAATAGATTCTATTTGAATAGCAATGCGTCCAATTGTATCTAAATTATCTCCAGCAATTTTAATACCTATTGGTGTACGTACACCTGTTGAAATCATGTCCATACGAGTTTTAATAGGATATCCCCATGAGTTTATAACTCCAGGCACTTTAACCTTTGTGTTAAGCTCATTAATCAAGTCTTCTGTATTTATTTCTTGGCGCCATTCACTTTTTGGCTTAAGGTTAATCCAGGTTTCAATCATAGAAATTGGAGCGGGATCTGTAGCGGTATCTGCCCTTCCAACTTTTCCAAAAACATGATCCACTTCTGGAATCTCCTTAATCATACGATTTGTTTGTTGTAGAATCTCTTTAGCTTTTGTAATTGAAACTCCAGGTAGTGTTGTTGGCATATAAAGAAGTTTTCCTTCATATAAAGCAGGCATAAATTCTGATCCTGTTTTTGCTAGAGGCCACGCCATAGACAGCAATAAACCGATAGATAAGATAATAGTGAATAATTTTTTATTTAAGGCTTGACTTAAAATAGGTTGATATAGTTTGATAAACCAACGATTTATAGGGTTTTCTTCTTCTTTTTTTATTTTTCCTTTTATAAGCCATAGCATTAAAACTGGAACAACGGTGATGGATAAAAAGGCAGCGAAGGCCATAGCATAAGTTTTGGTAAATGCTAGAGGGGAAAAAAGGCGGTAAGATTGTCCCGTTAAGGCAAATACTGGAATAAAAGAAACTGTAATTATTAATAGAGAAAAAAATAATCCAGGTCCAACTTCTTTTGTTGAGAGTAAGATTGCAGCAGCTTTGTCTTCTTTAGAGGCGTTTTTAGGTAGTTCTGAGAGTTTTCTGTGGGCGTTCTCTACCATTACTACTGACGCATCTACCATTGCTCCAATTGCAATTGCAATGCCGCTTAAGGACATAATATTTGCTGTAATGCCTTGTGCAGACATAATAATAAAAGCAGCTAAAACACCTAAAGGCAATGTTACTATAGCAACAAAGGCAGAACGTAGATGAAGTAAAAATATAAAAGATACAAGAGCAACAACTAGTCCTTCTTCAATCAGTTTTTCTTTTAAATATTTGACAGCTCCTTCTATTAAGGGGGCACGATCATATACAGGTATTATTTTAACCTCTTTAGGTAAACTTTGTTGTAATTCTTTAAGTTTATCTTTTACTTTTTCAATGACATGGAGTGCATTCTCGCCTGATCGCATAATAATAATTCCAGAGACAACCTCTCCTTCTCCATTTAGTTCGCTAATACCACGTCGAAGTTCGGGGCCCTCTATTATTCTTGCAATGTCAGATAGTTTTACAGGGATGTTGTCATGGGAATAAAGAACAGTATTCTTAAGTTGGTTTATATTAGTTATATATCCGTTCGAACGAACAATAAGTTCCATCTCTGATTTTTCAATTACACGACCACCTGCATCCATACTAGAGTTTTGTATAGCTTTTATTAGGGTTTTTAATGAGATGTTGAATGCACGTAAATGGTTGGGGTCAATTAGAATTTGATATTCTTTTACAAATCCTCCAATTGACGCTACTTCAGATACTCCAGGTACCGTAGCTAGCTCAAACTTTAGAAACCAATCTTGTAGTGATCTTAGTTGTGCAAGGTCATAGTTACCACTTTTATCAATAAGGGAATATTGATATACCCATCCTACACCAGTAGCATCAGGGCCAATTTGGGGAGTTACATTACTTGGAAGATTTCCTTGGATTTTTGATAATGCTTCAATTACTCGTGAACGCGCCCAATATTGATCAACATCATCTTCAAAGATAATGTAAACAAAAGATGTGCCAAACATGGAAAATCCGCGAACATTCTTGGTTTTTGGCATGCCTAGCATTGCAGTAGAAAGAGGGTAAGTCACTAAGTCTTCAACAATTTGTGGAGATTGGCCAGGGAATTCAGTGCGAATAATTACTTGTGTGTCAGACATGTCAGGAATAGCATCTAATGCTGTTTTTTGAAGGGATATTCCTCCAATAACTAGAAGTGCTATTATCATCATGCTAATTAGAAGTTGGTTATGTACTGACCATTCTATAATTTTAGCGACGAATGAGTTTTTTGGATCGTACAATAGTTTATAATTTTGTTTGTTATTACTTTGCATTTAATCCTCCAGAAAGTTTATTTATTCTGATAGATTGTTTTGAACGCCCTTCTTTTGTCCAGGGTGTTAGTGCAACAAGTAAATTATTTAGAGTTGTTTTCCACTGATTGGCAGAAAAATTATCTTTGCTTTCTGTTAGAATTTTTTTGATATCTTCAAGAATAAATTGTAACAATGTTCCTTGAAACTCTGTAAGTAATTTTTCTGTTGAGTTTAAGGTGGAGGTGATCATGTCTGAATTAGGTAAACGTTTAGCTTCTAATTCTTGGTGAATATATAGAGTAGCATCAATAATCTGGTCGATTGCATTTAGTTGCTTATCATTGATTTCAATCTTTTGTAATGAAGTGTGCATCTTTTTCATTTTCTCAAAAGAATCTAGCAAGGAGCTTTCTGAATCAATTAGAAACTGTCCGCTAATAACTACGTTGTCATCCATATTTATTCCTTCTAGAACTTCTGTTCTATCTTTGTAATGTACTCCTAACAGTACTTTACGTGGTTGAAATCTTCCATCTTTTAGGGCAACAACAACAAAATCTCCATTTTTACTCTTTAAAATAGAGTTGCTTGGTATAGATAAGCGTTGTTTTACTTTGCTTTCAAATTCAACATCAGCATAAGCTCCAGGCATTATCTTTCTGTTAGGGGTGTCTAGAACTAAACGGATACTTCCTGTTCGTGTTTTTTGATTAATTGTTGGGTATATATAATCAATTTTTGCTTGGTGTGTTTTAATACCTAGGTTGGGAAATGAAACTCTTGCTTTAGTTGTTTTGCTAATATATGGGAGATCTTTTTCTGCAATGCTAACATCTATCCATACAGATGAATAATTCTGAATGCTTATTATAGTCATTCCCGGTTTAACATAACTTCCTTCTCGGACATTAATTTTACTTACAATCCCATCTTGTGTAGCATAAAAAGGAGTGTAAGTAAGAACTTTATTTTTGGTTTGTATTTCTTCTATAACTATATCTTGTACTCCAAGTGATTCAAGTCTTGTCTTAGTTGCATCAATACGCCATTTTGCGTCTGTTTTTATAGCGCTAATATAATCTTCTTCTGCGGCTACAAGTTCTGGGCTATCTAATTTGAATAATAAATCTCCTTTTTTTACCTGGTCTCCTTCTGCTTTTATTTTAAGTTCTTTAATCCAACCAGAAACACGATCTGAAATATCGCTTTGGAGGCGAATATTTTCAGTTACTTCTCCGTAACTACGAACCATTAACCCAAAAGCTGCCATTTGTGCTTTTTCTGTTCGAATGCCAATAGTCTGAATAGTTTCTGGAGAAAGGGATACGATTGCTCTGTTTATAATATTATCGTGTTTATCTAACTCTGGTTCTGAAGTTTTTTCCGCATAAACTGGAACTAAATCCATTCCCATAGGGGATTTACCTGGTTTATCCATTTTATAGTTTGGGTTCATTGGTGCTACCCAATATAGTATTTCTTTTGTTTCTGTAGGAGAGGGGGCAGAAGAATGGTTAGAGTTCGTCATATTGTGATGATGAGAGTTTTTTGGCATTATATGTTCTTCAGAGTAAGCTATGAAAGCATAGTTTATCAGGAGTAACCCGATGATAAAAAATTTCATTTTTGTGCCTCTTGGAATTTTGTTGCAATATAAGAATTAACTTCAGCTACTTTTGAAATATATGCAGATTGAGTTTGTGCAAGTTGAATTTGAATATGTAAATTAGCAATTTTAGCTAGGATAATGCTATCAAGATCCTCTGTTCCAGCTTCATAATTACGCTTGGTTGCTTCTATCTTAGATTTTATCGCCTTGTCTTGCTCTTGGAGAACTTTAATATTTTTAGCTGTAGTATCACGAACACTCTGTAAGAAGGTTAATTCTTGTGTCCATAAACGACGTACGTTGTTATAAGCAAATCTGGCGCTGTTTTCTTTAGCTTCTGCGGCTTTTAGTTTAGGCTCTTGATTTTTGGATGCCCATAGCGGGATGCTTACTTTAGCTTGAACAGTGAGTCCTCCTTTGTTATCGTCACTTTTTTTATAAGAGGCGTCCAACCCAAAATTAGGTAGAAAATCTGCATCAGCTATCTTTACATCTTTTTTGCTGATTGAAATATCTTGAGCGGCAATCATCACAGGGTAGAGAGAACTAGGATTTTGGTCCCATTTTTTATTTAATATTTTGGGTGGTTTAATTTCAGGAACTTCATTTATTAATCTAATAAAGTTAGCTTGTACCGAAATGATTTCTGTTTCAAGGGTATTAAGGTTGCGTTCAGATTTAGCGCGTTCTATATCAATTTCTGAGAACCTTTTGTAGACCGGTTTTCCAGATTCAATTTGACCTTTATAAATGTTTTCTAGTGTTTTATAATATTCTAATTGTTGTTCAGTTAAGCTTTTTTGGGTTTTTAAACTTTCATATTCAGCCATTTTAGTAATTAGTATGAAGTATAATCGTTCTTTTGTATAATCAGCTATTAATTTTTGTTTTTTGGAGATTTGTTGTAATTTTTCTGATTTAGCATTTCTCGTGATAGGGTTAGGAATGTTTTGTGAGAACCCTATAATTTTAGATGTTGGAAGAAATCTATCAAACCCAGGTTCTGAAATAGGCATATTCTTTGCACCAACCATAAGTGTAGGATCAGGAAGGCCAAGCTCCCCTAGTGATTCCATGTTTATAGATTCACTTTTAGATAAAATGCTCTCAACTTGAGGATGTTTGCTTAATCGTTGTATATAGTCTTCAAATGAGGAGGCAAGGGTGAATTGCGATAGTAATATAAGTGTGCTAATGGTTAAAAGACACTTAGTGATCATAGTTTTGTCCTATAAATTAATTTTTATTAGTCGTGAAATGTATTGAGCTAACAATAAATATATGTTTTCATAGAATGATTAATAATAAGTTAAGGATAGATATTCAGTAGATTGATGGTTATTTGTTTTTTAATTTAGTAGCTTAGGTATAAAAAATAAAAAAGGAGCTTTTTTGCTATCTTTTACCAAGGGTTCTGCTGTATAAATAATTAAATGCTTTCCATTTACTTTCATATTTTCTTATAAAATAGTCAATTTTTGTTCTAATATATATGGTTGTTGGTAAACAAAAAGAGATGCCCCCTATTATATCAAATGGGTAATGAGCACCTGAAGACATTCTAGTTATAGCTATAATAGCAAAAGCTACTATAGCAGTTATTTTAAAAAATTTATTAAATAGCTGCCAGAAGCTAATAATCATAATAAGCGAAAATACAGTATGTCCACTTGGGAAGCCTCTATCGCAGGATTTATTATCAGTTACTTCAGGAAGTATGTATATATTTTCTAGCTCACAATATGGACGAGTGGAGGAAGTTACATTTTTTAGTGATTCGGTTATAACAACTAAATTTATAACTATAGCTACAAACAATGTGCACATAGCTATACAACCTAATATAAGAAGTTCCTTTAAGTTATCTTGGTTGTTTCTTTTGCAGTAAATCATTATGGTTGCAAGTATTGCAATAAAAAGAAGGTGATAATGAAAAATATAAGGCCCCCCAATTTTATCGGCAATGATCATTATTTTATTAAAGGTTTGTATTCCAAATGTTTTATTAAAAAAAGTAAAAATGTATATGTTCACTTCTTGAAAAAAATTTATAATTGTATTCATAGATAAATTTTTGAATTAATAAAGGTTTTATGGCAAGGTAGTAATATTATTACAATAAATTGTTCAAAATTGAAGCTAAAATAGTATAATTAGAAAAAAAACATGATTTGATCTAAAAAAAGGTTGAATTTTAAAATAAATAAGGTAAAAGTTATGAACCGATTGAAAATCTTCTGTTGCAATAAGCAATAAGTGGGTTAACTTTATAGAGTATTAGTTTTCTCTGTAATTTAAAAGTCAGTTAGCTTAGGTTTATGAATCTGCATTCAGGTGCTGTAATCTATCAATTGAAGATTGATACGCTAACATTAGGGCTTAGAATCTATCTTTTTCTAGTTAGGTTTATGGGTGTTTTAAAAAAATTACTAAATCAAGAATGTTTAAAATGCGCTATAGATGCGAGAATAATGTTCTTGACTAAAAGTATTAGATTGATATAATACGCAGCTTGCTGAATGGTAATAATGACTATTCAGTGTATTGTGTTTTTAGATAAAATTTGGAGATATTTAATGCCAACGATTAATCAGCTTGTTCGCAAGTCAAGGACTGATAAAGTAAAGCGTAACAAAGTGCCAGCTTTAGAAAGTTGTCCGCAAAAAAGAGGTGTATGTATAAGGGTTTATACTACAACTCCAAAGAAGCCTAACTCGGCTTTGCGTAAGGTGGCAAGGATTAGGCTCACAAATGGTTTTGAGGTTATTGGTTATATTCCCGGTGAGGGTCATAACTTGCAGGAGCATTCTGTTGTTATGATTCGTGGGGGAAGGGTAAAGGATTTACCTGGTGTACGTTATCATATTATTCGTGGTACTAGGGATACTCAAGGTGTTAAAGATCGTAAGCAGGCCCGTTCTAAATACGGTGCTAAGAAGCCTAAATAATAATTATTAAAGGGAAGAGTTATGCGTCGTAGAGCAGCTAAAAAACGTGAGATAATCCCAGATTCGCAGTATGGGAGTGTTTTAATTACGAAGTTTATAAATAGGTTGATGTATCAAGGTAAAAAGTCTATAGCTGAGACTATAGTTTATGCTGCTTTAGCTGACTTAGCTAAAGTATCAAAAACAGATGCGGTTTCTGCGTTTGAGGAGGCCTTGAATAATGTTCGTCCACAAATAGAGGTTAGGTCTCGTCGTGTTGGTGGGGCTACTTACCAAGTTCCGGTGGAGGTTCGTTCTTCTCGTTCTTTTGCTTTGGCAATGAAGTGGGTTATAAATTATGCTCGTTCTAGGCATGGTCGTACTATGGTAGAGAAGTTGTCTGCTGAGTTGGTTGATGCTTTTAATAAAAGAGGTGCGGCTCGTAAGAAAAAAGAAGATGTTCAGAAAATGGCTGAGTCAAATAGAGCTTTTGCTCATTACAATAGATAGTAATATTTGTTTTTTAAGGAAGTGAAAAAAGATGTCAAATAGAGCAAGGGTGCTAGAGGATGTAAGAAATATAGGTATTTGTGCCCATATTGATGCTGGTAAGACTACTACTACAGAAAGGATTTTGTATTATACTGGGAGGTCCCATAAAATAGGAGAGGTTCACGATGGTGGAGCTGCTATGGATTGGATGGAGCAGGAGCAAGAGCGCGGTATAACTATTACGTCTGCTGCTACTACTTGTCAGTGGAATAAGAAAAAAATTAACATCATTGATACTCCTGGTCACGTTGATTTTACTATTGAGGTTGAGCGTTCTTTGAGGGTTTTGGATGGTGCTGTTGCTGTATTTGATGGTGTTGCTGGTGTTGAGCCTCAGTCTGAGACGGTTTGGCGTCAGGCAGATAAATATAAGGTTCCTAGAATTTGTTTTGTTAATAAAATGGATCGTACAGGTGCTGATTTTTACCGTTGCGTTGATATGATTGTAGATAGATTGGGTGCTGTGCCTGCAGTTATTCAGTTGCCGATTGGTTCTGAGGATGTTTTTGTTGGTGTTGTTGATCTTGTTAAGATGCGTAGTATTGTGTGGAAAAATGAAAAGCTTGGCGCTGAGTTTGTGTATGGGGATATCCCAGAAGATATGAAGGAAAAAGCTGAGGAGTATCATCGTAAATTAATTGATACTGTGGTTGAGGTTGATGATGAAGTTATGGAAGCTTATTTGAATGGAGAAGAGGTTAGTGTTGGGGATTTGCAAAAATGTATTCGCAAAGGTACCATTTCTGGTAAGTTTGTTCCTGTTGGTTGTGGTAGTGCCTTTAAAAACAAAGGTGTGCAGCCGTTGTTAGATGCGGTAGTGGATTATTTGCCTAGTCCCTTGGACGTTCCGACTATGAAAGGTGTGGATGTAGATGATTCTGAAAAAGAGATAGAGCGTAAGCCTTCAGATAAAGAGCCTTTTTCTGCTTTGGCATTTAAGGTTATGAATGATCCTTTTGTTGGTTCTTTAACTTTTGTACGTGTTTATTCTGGTGTTTTGAAGGCTTCTTCGGCTATAATGAATACTGTAAAAGGTCAGAAAGAGCGTGTTGGTAGGATGCTTTTGATGCATGCTAATGATAGAGAGGATATTAAAGAGGTTGGTGCTGGTGATATTGTAGCGTTAGCTGGTTTGAAAAATACTACTACTGGTGATACATTATGTGATCCTGATAATCCGGTGATTTTGGAGAGGATGGAGTTCCCTAAGCCTGTTATTGAGGTTGCTGTAGAGCCTAAAACTGCTGCTGACCAAGAAAAGATGGGGATGGCTCTGTCTAGGTTGTCGGCGGAAGATCCTTCGTTGCAGGTCTCTTCTGATTTAGAAACAGGGCAAACTATATTAAAAGGTATGGGGGAGCTTCATTTAGAAATTATAGTTGATAGGATGAAAAGGGAGTTCAAGGTGGAGGCTAATATTGGTGCTCCTCAGGTTGCCTATCGTGAGACTATTACTCAACGTATGGAAGTTGAATATACGCATAAGAAGCAGTCAGGTGGTGCTGGTCAATTTGCTAAAATAAAAATGATCCTTGAGCCATCGGAGCCTGGTGAAGGTTTTGTTTTTGAGAGTAAGATAGTTGGTGGTAATGTTCCTAAAGAGTATATACCTGGTGTTCAAAAAGGCTTAGAGCAGGCAAAAGAAGCTGGTGTTCTGGCTGGGTTTCCTGTAATTGATTTTAAAGCTACGTTAATAGATGGTGCGTATCATGATGTTGATTCTAGTGTTATGGCCTTCGAAATAGCTGCTAAAGCTCTGTTTAGAGAGGGGGTGCCTCAGTGCGGTCCTAAGTTGCTTGAGCCAGTTATGAAGGTTGAAGTTATTACTCCTGAAGAATACATGGGTGATATCATAGGTGATTTAAATAGTCGTCGAGGAAATATATTGGGTATGGATAATAGAGGTAATGCTCAAATTATTTCTGCAATGGTTCCTTTGGCAACTATGTTTGGTTATGTGAATAGTTTGCGTTCAATGTCTCAAGGTAGATCTCAGTATTCAATGCAGTTTTCGCATTACGATCAGGTTCCGCAGCATGCAGCAGATGAAATTATGAAAAAAAGTAGTTAATTTAAGGAAGAGGTATTAAGATGGCCAAGGAGAAGTTTTTAAGAAATAAGCCACACTGCAATATAGGGACAATTGGTCACGTTGATCATGGTAAAACAACCTTAACAGCAGCAATTACTGGTAT
>JAOARE010000045.1 GCA_025210695.1 Rickettsiales bacterium | reverse complement strand
TTAGAGGATATACTATACTCTTGTAACGACTGTAAATAGAGTTGCTTCATTTGTTGAAATAATTCTTCATGTTCATCTAGTATGATTCCATATCTAAGAAGCATTGCTTCTTGTTTTCCTATGTTATCTTGGTTATTTGCGACCATATCTTCAAGATCATCGATTCTAAGACTATCTATTTCCGAATCAATTACAGAAGGACTTATAATTGTATACCTTGGAAACATATGGTCTTTTTGCACTGAATCTTGAATTATGACTATTTGTTTATTAGGAGATATCTTATTATTCATTCTAATGTATTCACATAATGAGACAGCATTATCGGCAGATATTGATGATATTATACTTATTTCTTCCATACTATAATCAAACTCTATAGAAACGGGGACTAGAGCTTGTTTAACACTATCAATTTTACCTGCATTTATGTCATTTCTTATTTCTTTTTCATATATAAAATAATAATTATCACTTTGTCCTATTATTTTCACTTTAAAGACATCATTGCTAAAAAGCTTCTGTTGTAAAATTGCAAAAATAATATCATTTGATGTTAATGTTTCGATATCATTGTAGTGATTGCTTCTTATATAACTTATAAATTTTATCATGGCAGTTGTAGCAAAAGCACCAATCTCCTGAGGAGTTCTAAGTGTATTTAAATGATCTTCTATATGGATTGCTACTTCTTGAATTGCCCTAGACAACATCTGTTGCGTCATTTTATCAGAAAGGGCAAATAATCTATTAACATTAATCGAAGTTATATGATGTAAGTGACCATTCCATATGTCATTTAACCACGAAACTACTTCAACGGTGTCTTTTACTATAGGTAAGACTTTAAGGGGAGTTAAATTATCTTTAAAAGGAGTGGTCATTGCTGGAACTTCTTGTCCATTTTCCATAGCTTTCTGACGTTCTATGTAATTCCAGGTATATTTGACAAAGTTATCATGAAATATTTTGAGTTTTTCTATGTAAGTTAATGACATAATGATATTTCTCCCGAATTAAATTTATATTTGTTTTACTATATATAGTATTTTCTCTTTACTTAATGTTAATCCATGTTAGGTAGACCCAATATATTAGGGATATTAAAACTATAATTGCTGATGGTATGTATAAATCGTTATATTTCTCAAACAATAAAATAGTTACTGGCAATAGCAATATTGCCCCTAACTTACCAGTGCTATAAGCTGTTGACACTTGTTTATATCGATTATTAACTTCTGATATACTTTGTGTCCAAGCGTGCAAAGGACCAACTAAAGCAGCAGACAAAATTACAAATATTAATTTAGCTACTACTATTGCTATAATCGTTTTTATCTCAACAAGCACTATAGCGGGCATAATTAAAAACGCCACCAACAGCGAAGCTCTCTTCATTGCTGTAGCAGGTTTATATCTATCAGATATCCAGCCTACAAACAGCAAAAGAAACATAAAAACTACTATCATCGCACAATTAATAATCATTATTTCTTCTGTACTAATACCAGTATAAATTGGAAGAAGCACATTAAAAATACGACTTGGGAAACCATATAATATACCACTCAAAAGCGCAGCTAGAGCAATTGCGATAAATATTGAAGCCTTATAATTGTTTTGAGCTAACTTACTTTGTTTAGTATATATCATAGAAACATATGCAGGTGTTTCTACCATATTACTTCTTAAAAAATAAGTTAACACAGCAAATAATAAACTTAGACAATAAGCTAGACGGAAATACTCTTTACCAAAAAATAATATAGTGGTTGCTGTTAATGATGCAACTAGCACTCCAAACACTGTTGCAAATCCATATATGCCACTAATTAATCCATGTTTCCTTGTATTATTTTCATGCTCTAAACAATAAATTGCCCCTCCATTATACTCTCCTCCTAAAAAGAAACTCTGCATTGCTCTACATAAAGCAAACAATATTGCTGCATAAATACCTATATCATTATAAGTTGGAATAATTGCTATCATAAATGTGATAAATGAGGTACCAAGCATACTATAATACATTGCTTTCTTCCTTCCTTCACTATCACCCATTCTACCAAACACATACGCCCCTGTTATTTGGCAACAAGCAGCGAATATTTCAAAAGCAAAGTAATAGAAATAAGCTGATAATTTATCAAAATTAGGAAGAAATACTTGTATAAGCACCGGAGCCATGTAGCCGTATAAACTTATATCATAATATTCAATAGTTGTACCCATAATGGCTGGAATATACTTTTTATTAAAATATTTTCTCATATTTTCCCTCAATAAAATTTCGACTAGCCACTCGTCAGAGTAAATAAATTTTATAAAATAATCAACTTTTACTTGCCTATAGGTTGAATAAAGACTAATCTAGATTTTCTAGCATAAATTGTGCAGGGGATTTATGAGTAATTTAGAAAAAATTAACAAATCAGCTCTTGAATATACTTTACACTCTATCCCTCGTATGAAGGAACTGTCTAAGCCGTTGCATGAATATTTTGGAATTAATAGCTTTGGCTACATGAGAACATATAAAGATTGTAAATATCTGTCCTTATTAGATGGACATGAAGGGTTTGTAAATTCTTTTTATGAGCGTGCTAAAAAATCTGATCCTCATTTTATAAAAGCCCTACAGAACACTCCTTATGGAGAGCCTAGCTATAGCTTATGGCCTGTGAATTGTTCCTCATCAAACTCTCCTCCAATATTATCGCTCTTAAATGCGCATGACCTCTGGCATGGATTCCAGATTACTTATCGAAGAGAAGAATATTGTGAAATGTTTAGCTTTACTTTTAGTAAACAAGCGGGGGATAGATCTGCGTTCTACATGGAAAATATTCCTATTTTACATAAATTTATTGCTTCTTTTAAAACACAAGCCGCAGATCTTATCGAAAAGCAACATAAAGATAATCTAGCATTGTACCCAGAAAAATTTTGTACAGACTACATAGATAGCAATAACTACAAACAGTTTTTGCTAAATCTAGATAAAAGCTTAACTCTAAAGGATTTAAGTGGAAATATCGCTCACCTAACTTATCGAGAATCAGAATGTCTTAAAATTCTTGTAAAAAATAAAACATGTAAAGAAATAGCTAACATGCTCGAAATATCACCAAGAACTGTAGAGTTACATATACAAAATATTAAGCAAAAACTGAAAATTAATTTTAAAAGTCAACTAATTGATATTTATGCAAATAATTTTTATTAAAACCAGTTAAATAATAGGCTCAAAATTGCCAATAACTTATAGAGAAAAATTAAAAATTTTTCATGATACATTTATTAAATATGTTTGTTTTTATATAGAACGACAAAAAATAATGGATCATGGCTTTGATGTTCCTTCAGTTACAAATAACTTTAAAGAAAAGCTTGAACCCATAAAAGTAGTTCCACTACTAAACGTTGCTGCCTTAGCACTTGATTTATGGAACAGTAGAGATCAGTACGCTCAAATAACAAACATTAAAAAGCTATTCTCAATAGAGGATCGACAGCTTAAACTATTTCTATCTGATGGTATTAAGGAAGTAGCTATTAATTTTGAGTCAGTTTTGGATGAAACTAAAGATATTCATAAAATAGGATTATTTGCTTCTAAAGCGGCAAAGAAATTCTTGAATAACTTTCAAGTAAATAATGAATTCAATGCAAAAACTGTATCCACTACTATATTAAAGCAATATAGCTTGCTAACTTCTAGAGGAGGAGATCTGTTTGCAGCTCCCCCACCTAATGAAAGCAAAAACTACTGTTTTATCTTTGAAGCTGACTTACTTGAATATATTAACTTTCCTAAAACACCTCATATTACCTTAAGCTTATTTTTACGTAAAAAGTATAATTTGCAACCAGAGATTCAAATTGTTCTGAGAGGGGAGACCAGCGAAGAAACAAGACTGCAACTAGATCTTAGTTACCTAAATTTAAATGGTTATGAGTTTGATACAGAAATATTCAAATTAGATATACTCGAATCGTCATTACAAAGAATACAAGCTGCAAAATTAGTTGAGACATCTACTCCCAAGGCTAATTCTTTAAGTACTAGACTCAAAAAAATTTATAGTTTACAAGACACCCTGCCTAAACTCATTAACGATGACGCACTCCCAGCTCAAAAAATAGATGATTATCATGTTAAACTAGAACTAAAAGATAACTCTAAAAGTATACCAATCGACCCCGCTCAGATGTTTAAAGCAGACTCTCAAGATCAAACAGTAGAAAAAATACTGCTAATAGCAGGGTCAGGCATGGGCAAAACCTCTTTCGTCAAAAGTATAACTTATAAATGGGGAAAGCATGGCTTATTCGATAATAAATTCACCTACTTATTTAAGATAGATTTACAATTATTCTTTGGCGATTGGTCAGAAGATTACTCTAAGGAAGACATAAGAAATAATATTTTAAAGTGCTTTGTTGATTATTTAATCCGACAGGAAATCCAGAGCGTAGATGATCAATTAGCGCCAGAAGATCAAATAAAAACAACAGAAATATTTAATATTCTAGACAACAAGAATCAAGATAAAATTGTATTAATTGTTGATAACTACGGTACTATATCTCATTTAATATCTCAATCTACAAGATTAAGAAGTCTTATTAACCAATTATTCCAATTTAAATATATGGTAGTAACCACCAAACCAAATGCCTTAAATTCTATTACCGAAGAGAAATTCGATAGAAAAATTGAGAGCGTAGGATTCAATGGCAAAGGAACGATAGAATATGTAAATAGATTCTTTGCTAATCAACAACAGAATATAGATAAAGTAATTATAAAACACTTTCAAAGAAATAACGACCAAACACTATTAAGTTACCTTGCCAGTAAAAAAGATAAAAGAAATCATCAAATACATCTCCAATTGAAAAAGATTAACCTATACAAGAATATCGAATCTCTAGAAGATGAAGAAAGTATCAGAGTAATCATTAGGGAGTACTATTACCAAGCGAGAGATGAACTCATCCAGCTAATTCGAGATAATATTCACATAAGAGAGTTAACTACTTCTCCTCTAGCTCTCACAATATTATGCCTAGTGACATCTGAATATAGCGATCTCGCGAGATTTAAAGCAAATTTTAATATCATTACGTTATATCAGGAATTTATCCTCTGGCTAGGAAAAAGATATATCATTAGAAATAAGAAATTATCAATAACTAGCGAAGATATTTCTCTTGATCGAGTATTAAGTTTAAATGAATTTAATATCTTACAACAAATAGCCTATGAAAGCCTGGAAACTGATAAGTTAGTAATAAGTGGACGTTTTGTTGATAAACATACCCATGCAACACAATCTGTAACTATACGAGAAATATATAACTTTGGATTACTAAAGACAGAATACCATGCTGCAAGTCACTCCTTGATTGATCAAATATATTTATTCATTCATCCAAATCTTCAACAATTCCTTGTAGCTAAATTATTGCTAGATAAATTGGCAAGTGATAATGATAAGATTTCAAGAAGCACTGCAAATTTCATTGCTCATCATAGGAATGAACCAAAATACTTAATGACTCTAAAGTTTATGGTAGGTTTAATTCAAGCGCAGGACTCATTAGTAGCAATAAAATTCTGGGACGCTATCGTATGTAATGTAGATGGCTTTCTCGAATTGGGTACAGAATATAAAGCAACTTTACTAATGCATCTGCTAAAACAGGCGGGACTCGATAAAAACACAAAATATTTTATTACTCATAAAGAAGCAATAGAGAACTTTATCGATAAAGCCGTAATGAAAGATGACGAAAGTTTTCTAAGATGGGGAGATAAAATTAAAAATACAGGATATTTATCCAGCTCCATGCTGGAATATATCTTAACAACAATCAGAACCGTTACCCCCCAACAAAGCCAACATTTGATAGAATGGGAAGAAAGTGAAAAAAGCGAGTTAGATAACTCCCCACCAATAATCAACTCCTGTTTTATATTTCAACCTCCACTCTTAACAATTAAAAAAAATTTTATAGACATCTTATATAATTTGGTAGCTAAATTTGCCCATTACCAACTCTATAATAATAAAATGGTATTTTATACCCTAAAGCCCTATTTATCTGATAGTCTCTCAGATTGGCAAACAATTGAATTAGTCATCAAAACAATTACAAATCTTATTAAAGTTAACGGAGAATATTATTTAGAACCTGATGAAACAAAAGAGTTACTAACTGAATCCACCGCACTAGTTGGCAACAAAAATTTAAAAAATTCAGCAATTATTTTAATTAAAACAATTATACAAACTGCAAATGATCAGAATATTATAAACTTCTCAATTTCCCTTATTAGAAATAAGCTTAGTGACAATATTGCTATAGAGATAATAAGCAGACTAACTGATAGCTATAATAATCTAGCAAAGACAACCTTTGAATTACTTATGTTTAACATAAGAACCTCCAATTATATTGATTGTTGCTTAGCAATGGAAGCTATAGGAAAATTACCTTCTGTTGTTTGTGATCCCGATAATTTTATAAAAATTATAATAAAGAAAATATCTTTACTTATAGAAGACAATGAACCCTTTAATGATGAAAGAGAATTTATCAATTATAGACTAATGCAAACTATTCAACAGATAGTTTTAGATAATATGCTAGAAAGCTCCACATCTTCATTTATCAAAGAGATTATTGAGCCACTTTCAAAACATCCTAAGAAGCCTACTGCTTCCTATGTAGCAGCCACAATTATTTCTGAATTAGAGCAACCAAAGACCGTATTAACAAATGACAAGCCAGATTATACCCTATATCATAGAATGCCTCTTAACCCTCTTGAAACAATATCTTCCAGTAGCTATGACTGTCAACACACTTCTCAAATAAATTTTATAGATTTATCACTAGAGTCATTATCTAATCTCCTAAGACATTATGATCCTGATACCAGGTTTCCCGCAGCAAAAAAATTAAATGATATTTTATCTAGTAGTGCTATTGAATTAAAAAGTATTATATTAAGTAATCTAAAAACTTTACTTTCCAATGCTTCTGAAAAAGAAAATTCAGGGATCATTTATGCAATAGCTCAAATCTCTAGTAACAATGAAAAACTCACAAATGATGGCTTAGGTATATTAACACCTCTCTTAACTTCAGATAATTATAGAACTCTTTATAGCTCAGTATTTGCAATTGCTAAGATTTCACAAAAAGTAAAAATACCACAAGAAATATCAACCTTAGTATTAGACAAATTATTATCCTTATTAGAAAAAGATCATTCATCATTAACCTATAATATAATTCTGGCAATCGGAAATATTGCAGTTTCAGCCATTGACCACAACCATCGTTCAATCATCATTATCTTGGATAAATTGATAGCTTTTGTGAATCCTGTTCAAAGTCATCTCCAATTATCTATGTCCAGTTTGGTAAGGCATCAAACATATTCTCACTATCAAACCTTTAAATTATCTACAATCTTAGATTTGCAACAATCTCCAGAATCTAGCACCAAAAAACCAAATCCCATTAGCCAACCCTTAATAGAAATCTCTGCTAATCCTATTGATCAAACTCCAGACATAGAAGATATAGTTCCTTGCATTAGTTGTTATAAAAATAGTCTAAGCAAGGTAACTATGTATTCCTTAGTTAGAATAGTAAAAGAGAGAAATTATAAAGCTAACAAAATGATATTAAGAGAACTAATTTATTTAGCTGAACATTCTGAACTTAGCCAAGAGTCATCTTATATTATTACCAAAATAATAAACCTTCTACCTTTAAATCAAGCAGCAAGATACCTAATGGCACCTTCACAACAAATACATCAAATTACTATAAAGGCTATAACGATAAGATTAAGAGGAGAACTAGAAAATGATGAATGGAGCGACCAAATAGAAAACTTGTTAAATATAATAGGCGCTAAAATATTAGAAGAAGAATTAAAACTCCACCTGCATGAATCAGCTAAAAAATATCTAACAAGAATTATTCACAATATTGATAACCAGAAGTTAGAGTGGCTCAACAATAACTTTGAGCGACTGGTTAAATTATCTAGCCATACCCCTCATATGATGACTGAAGTTTATCACTTTGTATTAAGAGACAGAATAATCTCTCAAGAAATTAGTAATTTTATACTAAATTGTATTACCATACTTGGCTTTACTTTCACAATTAGTAAATCATCATCAGAGCCTAAATTTACAATATTTTGCACTGAAAGCTACATATTTTATGGAGAAGAGAATTTACAATATTTAGAAACAATTGCAAGAGTTGCCATAGAGCAAAGTGATAACCTATTGGCCCAACAATATACAAAAAACACTCCTATATTTCATAATACTGGCTCTGCTATTAGAATATCCGCATGCGACATACAAGAAATACAAAGTATTGTCACTTACAGAAGATTAACTGTTGATATGTGGGAAGTGACGATGCTAGATAGTATAACTGATAAAATTCTTTTATTAGAAAGAAGAAATTTCTTTGGAGAACATGAAATATATAAAATACGCTTGCAAGGTGCTGATCTCGCAACAATAAAATTCACTTATCATCCTAATGATATAAGAGATCTAATACAAAAAATTTATGGTGGAATTCAATATAGAAAATCGGAAATAACAATAGATAAGCTTGAAATTGAAAGTGGATATAGGATTCTTTCCTTAGTAAACACTTCTCCACAAATTATAATAAATCTCATTAATAGTAATGACTTTTCACCAATTACAGATTCTGAATCCCCACTTACCGATTCTCCCAAGATTTGCAGAGAAGCCTCTGATCTAGAAGATTACTCTGACCATTCTTCTAAAAAACACAAAATAAATCACAACAATGAAGCTATAACAAACTCAGATAGCGATTCTTCTAATCCTTTAAAAAAATACAAAACTGCTTCTGGTAGAGGTATAGAAACATTATCGTCTTATTCTTCAAACTACAAAAGAAACCCAGACACAGATTCAGACGTATTCATGTTGCATCATATAACTTATGATAATCCACCTCCTATTTATTCAACAGATAAAGAACTCTCTCAATTTTCAAAGAAAACAAAACCCGAAACAAAACATGAGCACCACCAATCAACTCCTATTTATAATGGCAACTTATTCTTACTATCTTTGACATTTAAAAACCTTATCGAAGAAGCTCCAATAATAAAATACTTTTGGAAGAATATGCTACAAATTCCTTTAATTGAATTACCAGATGTTATAAATAATGATTTATTTTGGATAACAACTCATTACGTAACTTGTCAAACAGGTCTATTTTCAATTACAGGACAAACTCAATGGCAAACTTGCCTACCAGCCACAGTTCCTTATACAATGAGATTACTTACCTATAATTTCTTAGCAGAGCAAAAACAATCAGAACTTTTAAATAGTGAAGATAGATACATAAAAAACTCTCAAGATTTTGTTGAGAAATGTTGGTTTGATATCTCCATGCAAACAGCCCTAGGACTGTCCTATACAACGCCTCTTCTTCCTGCAGGCTTAGGAGGTCTAAATTGTTACTACTTGCATAATCAAGAATCCATTGATGATTTATCTGGTCAAGAAACAATAATACCATATATAACATCCATATACGCTGGATACCTAACAATATCTAGCTTGCGCTTTGACTTTAATACAGAGACGGAAATTCTATTAAGTATAGACGGAACGTTTACCACTATAAGATCTATGGTTGTTGTTCATGATATAACCACATTATTACTTTTAACCACCCAAGAGCTAAGGGCCCCTGCATATGACTTTATAATAAATACTGTTGGTGATCTATATGATTACTATTTTAATAACGGAGAAAATTATGAATAGTGAACCCCCCTGTAAAAAATACGATCATACTTCCCAAAGACGTGAAAAAACATTCACGGCCTTTAGGGACAATACTGATGAAAAAAATCAAACATTTAAAATAACCAAAGAATTCCTTGGTGGTTACTTACCACCATTAATACATAATTTAACTATTACAGTTCAAGACTGGGGAGTAGGTGATGGTCATCTATCTGGTAAGATAGCAGTACTAATGCAAAATTATACAAATAATTCAAATATCAGTGTAAAAGAAATCAAATATGAAGGGATAGATAGATCTATACAATTTGTTCAAAACACAACCAACCGCCTCTTCTCCTTAGGCATTAAAAATAATAACATAGTTCTAGGTAATATTTTTGGTGGTGGGATAGATAAATTATCAAAAAACCCAACATTACTTATTGCATCGCATGTACTATATTATACTAAGGATATTAAAAAATTTGTTGAAAATATTACAAAACAAATGGGATTCATTGCTATTGTGATCGGCCAAGCTTCTGGTTCTTTCGTAGACTACACTGGTATAGTATATGATAATACAACAGGAAAATCTACTGGTGCTGACAAAAAAATGGATGCTGCACTGGACGAACAAAACAAATTTAATAGCATCAAAATTATATATAACTCTGTACTCGATTTTCCTAAAAATGTCTCATTTGAAGAGTTAAAAAAAATATCTACAAGCGATTTTGATGATCTCGAAGGAAGGGACGCACATATTCGTTATCTACTTGAATTTACCGGAGGCTCCATGGAGCGTTTAATCTGTGAGGGATCCTTAGAAAATTTTCTTCAAGATGTCCAAACTCAACTTAATAACACTGGAGGTAATATAAACTGCTGGAATTTTATATCTATAATTGTACCAGAAGATAAATTAAGTATAGAAGAACTTACTGGTAAGTTACGTGAGATGGAAAAGCTTATATTATCTGGAAATATTACTTCTTTTGAATCCGCTATTAAAGAAGGTAATTATGAAATTATCTATACTTTATTCAATCAAGGTCTAGTAACATGCAGGCTACGCGATTATAAATACAACCTTCAAAAAGATATAATAGATAGATTATTCGCCTTTTTCCTATATGAATTGCGACTTTCTCACGGATATCAGACCGTAGCGAATTTATTTAATTACGAATTAGATCCACATGCTAACTTTAGAAATTATACCCATCCAGCAATTCATAGAATGAAAAGCATCAAATATAATTTTAATATGGCTTTCGAAGATAAGATAACAAAGGAACCCGATTCTATTAGTTCTCCTGGAAGGAAATATAGTGAATCATTCGATAATCAGTGGTTCCATAATCAATACATATGCACTGCTTTATTAATCATTCCACCTATAATTATCGACGATCGCACAACTCGTACTTTATTATCTTTAAGTATGACATTGATGTATTATAATTTATATCAACGATTTATTTTTACTAGTGAAAACGCAGTTAATGCAATAGATGGAGAAGCTTTACTTTTCCAGTTATTTCTTTTTGAAGAAGAGAACATAGGTAGTTTGAAGCCTCAGGATTCTATGGGACGAACTTCACTTCATCATGCAATCATAGCAAATGATACCAGTAAAGCTTATAAACTATTATGTTGTGACTCAGCGTTAGTCAATGATCTAATTAGAACAAAGGATATTAATGGCAAACTTCCTATTCATTATGCAAGTGAACTTAATAATATGGAAATTGTTGAGATTCTGCTAAAAAAAGATATTTCCTCTAATGAAGAAAGTTTCAATTTTATGAGATCCATTTTTGACGGTATCTTTTTAATAAGCAAGTTAGGATACTTATATGGATACTTCACAGGATGGGTAGTAAATAATAACTTATATCCTGCTGTGGTACTATGGCCTACTTATTATTTCTTAAAACAAAATAATATAAGATTTCCTGAGAATATTTATTTTCATTCTTTTCTGCTAAGATTAAATCCCTTTGGACGAGAAGAGAGTTATTTAAACAAAAGTAGTGAATCATATGAGAGATACAACAGAGACAATGCACTACACTTCGCTTCTAGAAACAACCACACAAAACTCGTAAATTTTTTAGTTGAAAGAAACGGAACCTTTATAAATAATTTGAATGCTAATGGCGAATCTATATTACATTTGGCAGTCGATAATAATAATTTGGAGTTGGTAATATTCCTTGTTGAGCATCAAGCCCAGATAAATAATCGAGACACATCTTGGCCAATTTATCCTTTTGCAGATTTCACCCTAAAATCTATATTATTATGTCTAAGCTCGGACAATATACTTAGAATATTAAGTGACTCTCTTTTTCTTAACTCAGTCTATGAAGAACTGTTTACTGCATTTGTAAAAAATAAGGGGACAACTCCTTTACACTCAGCGGCCTTAAGCAAGCACACTTCAAATGAAACTTTAGAGATTTTGATTAACAATGAAGCAGATCCTGACTTAACAATGGCCTTTTATGATAACTCAAATATACAAATTATTCCTTATGTTATTACCAAAATCATTATTTTTATAGCCAGTTTTTATAATACTAAGACTCCTATAACTTATAAATTATTGTTATTAGGTGCCAGCCAAATTCTTATACCTTATAACCTAGAAAATCTAAAACCTATTGATCTAGTGAAAGACGAAAACACCAACGAAGAACAATGTATAAATAAAGATAGTAATAAAATCTATGAATTACTTAAACAATATGGCGTTCTTAACTTTGATAAAAGTATCGACCAATTTAATATGATAGAATCCTCTCTTTACAGATTAGGAGTTATTCCACTAGATAGTGGAAACAAAAAAAATAGCGAATTATATCAATATTTAAAAAAATATACGATTTTTCATGATTATAAAACTATCACAGAATTTAGTCCATTTGAACTTATGCTGTATAAATTAGGGCTTATTTCTGACGATGATACTATACACATAAAAGAACCTGGAGCTTATAAAGGAGGGAGTGGCAGTGATACTTTCATTATTGATGGTAATATGTTTACAGGCCAAATAATTATAAAAGACTACTCTCCTCCAGAAGACCAAATAATATTCAACAACTGTAATATAGAAGAATTCAAATATAGAACTGAAGAAGTTTTAAATATAGAATCTACTATTGCCTATATTGATAATGAATTAGAATTAATTTTAATAGGAGTAGAACAAAACGAGCTAAATTTTAGTTAAGCTTTAAGCTAATAATTTTGTGATGTAAACAAGATTATTAGCAGTTCCTACGCAAAATCATCGTCTAATTCTAGAACTCCAGCTCATATATATTTTTTATATCCTATATATTTATTTTTTAGAACACAGAATAATTTATTAGTCACAACAGTAGGTAAAGATTCAATTTCATCTTTATTAATTTCCAAAATATGCAGCAGCTCTTAAAATTCCTTCCGATAATAAAACTTTCTGTTCGTCAGTTAAATCATTATCCCCCTAGCTTATGCTTTACTTGTATAAATATATACCCCTATTATATTTTTGGTAAGCGAAGATAGCAAACCTGCTCCCGCAGAGACCAACTCTAATATTGCAAATATATTCTGGAAGTTCCCTTATTGAATTAACCTCTATCCATTAATATGAATAAGTAGTTTATACGTATTCATTAAAACATCTAGAAAAAGTATAAATACAAATACTGCAACTAAACAGGAGACCTATAATGTTTATCAAAGATCTAGATCAAGATAACATTCTTCTTGATGAAAGATTCTATTTTTATCCCTTGCTTCCTTTTATTTCTGAAAACCAAGAAGCTAACTGGAAACTAAAATACATTAAAAATTCTGCAGAAGAGGTGTTGTTTAATAATACAAACAACAATGAAGAACTTATTATTGTTTTGAGTGGCTCTGGGGTGATCACAATAGATCTAGAAACTACTAGAATAAAAACTGGAGATCTCATCCATATTCAGAAGAATACTACACACTCTGTAGAAAATGTTGATCCTAAAGAACTGTTATACTAAGTTGCTATCTAAATATGAGGAGCTACCCAATTGAATCCTGTTATTGATTTTATGATGTCCGTCCTACTTTCGTAAAAATTCATAGCTTCTACTAATCTATCCACTACAGCATTAATTGAGTTGAACACAAGATTGGTAAAAACTTCTCTCTCATTTCTTCCCACATATTTTCTGATGGGTTAAGTTGAGGGCAATAAGCTGACAAATGTAAGAGTTTTATGTTATTTGGAACCTCCAACACACCTGAGCTATGACATGGAGCTTTATCACATATTAGTAGAATCAATTCATTTGGATAACGAACAGAAAGCTCGGAAAGAAAAACATTCATATTTTTTGCATCTATATATGGAAGTATTAAAAAATCTGCTGCTCCATCACTTGGACAAAAATCTCCATATGCATAAACATATTCTCGGACTATTTGTTTTCCAATCTTCGCCCTGAACTTAGCTCGACACCAGCACCTCTTTGGATCATTTATACGACCGAATCTTGCCTCATCTTGAAACATTACTTTCAAGCACAAACCTTTTTCTTTGGCTTCAATTAAGCTGTTTTGAACCATTTGTGGGAAGTTTTTTAAAACTATCCATCGCTTTTTGTTATTTTTGGGATGATTAGGTCTTGGTACAATTTTGCGCCATCCACGTCTTTTTAGCATTCTATAGATAACGTCTTATTTACAGATTTACCAGCTAAAGCTTCATAACGACTCTTTATACTGCTAACTCCAAGAATCATTCCTGAATCTCCAGCTTCTGTAATGTCAGAGATAATTGATTTCTCTTATTGTAAGGTTAGATTATTATGATATCTTCCTCCTCTATTTCCTAAATCAAAAGCTGCTTCACCCATTTGTCTGTATTTAGCATGAATATACCATATATAACCTTTACTTAATCCAACTATTTTAGCAATATCTTCTGCTTTTAGGGCGTAACAAGATTTTAAATAAACTGCCTGAATATACTTTGCTTTTGCTAAATCTTTTGTTTCTGATAATAGATCTTCCAACCTTTTGTTATCACATTCTTTACAAAACGATTTTTTATTCATCTTTAATTATTATGCTTTAGATATTATGCGCCCCTAAAGTATAATATACTAATATTTAGATAGCAACTTAGTATAAGAAGTGCTCACCATGATGGACATGAGTTTTCTTATTGTAATCATGAAGTTATAGATTATACAGTTTGATTATCTATTGTTGGGGTAACCTATGCAACATCAAACCATGAATACGCTCCTTTATTAGTTAATGTATTCTTTAATACAGATGCAATGTTATATGGAAAAGGTCCTCCAGTTGATAATTTAAGGTTATATACTAGGAGGTGTGTTTTAGTACATTAACTTTTTCTAAGTTATTACTTCTCAAGCAAGAATTATCTAGTTAGTCTTGCTTGAATAATACATGTTTTAATTTGCTGCGCTCTTCTAGCGCCCTTCCGGTTCCTTTTACCACACAAGTTAAAGGGTCTTCTGCTACAAATACTGGCAGTTTTGTAGCTTCCCTAATTACATGGTCAAGATTATTTAATAATGCTCCGCCGCCGGTCATTACAATCCCTTTATCAACTATATCAGAAGATAACTCTGGAGGAGTGCATTCTAAAGCTGTTTTTATGGCTTCAATTATTTGACTTACAGGCTCAATTAGGCTTTCAGCAATCTGATATTCAGTTAAAGTTATTTCTTTAGGTACTCCATTTATTAAATCACGGCCTTTTATCTCTATTGATTTACCTTTCTTATTAGATGGATGACAGGCAGAACCAATCTCTTGTTTGATTCTTTCAGCACTAGACTCTCCAATTAACAAGTTATGGTGACGACGAACATAAGAAATGATTGCCTCATCCATTTTGTCTCCACCAACTCTAACTGATCTTGCATATACTATGCCACCTAAAGACAGAACTCCTACTTCTGTGGTCCCTCCACCAATATCAACGATCATAGATCCAGTTGGCTCAGTAACTGGCAATCCTGCGCCAATAGCAGCGGCCATTGGTTCTTCAATAAGAAATACTTCTCTAGCTCCAGCGCTTTCAGCAGCTTCTTGAATGGCTCTCCTTTCTACCGGTGTTGAACCGGATGGTACGCATACAATAATTAACGGTCCTGTAAAACTTCTACGTTTATGCACTGTATGAATGAAATGTTTGATCATTTCTTCAGCGCCTTTAAAATCAGCAATAACCCCATCTTTAAGAGGACGTGTTGCTACGATCTCTGCGGGAGTTCTTCCTAACATCATTTTTGCTTCATGTCCAAATGCATATGGATGAAAATTTCCTCCTTCATTTATTAAAGCTACTACTGAAGGCTCATTCAGAGCAATTCCCTTATCTTTGACATAAACCAAAGTGTTAGCAGTGCCGAGATCAATAGCCATGTCTGAAGAGAGCATTCCTATGAGTTTTAAAAACATAATTTTTACCAATATTAAAGATTTATAAGATTAGCTTACTAAATTTACACAATAGTTCAAGGTATAATTTTTTGCCCTGTTTTTTTCCAGTCTGCTAAAAAGAGACTTAATCCTTTATCAGTTAAAGGATGTTTAATGAGTTGTAACAAAACTTTTGATGGAATTGTTGCGATGTCGGCTCCCATTTTAGCAGACTCTATAATATGAGTGGGGTTTCTAATGGATGCCACTAAAATTTCTGTAGTGAGGTTAGGGTAGTTGGAGTAAATCTGGCAAATTTCTTCAATTAACCCTAGTCCATCGTGACCTATATCATCTAAACGTCCAATAAATGGAGAGACAAACTTAGCCCCCGCTTTTGCTGCTAATATAGCTTGAGAAGCAGAGAAACAGAGAGTTAAATTTACCATAATATCTTTATCAGCAAAGAATCTGCAGGCTTTGAGTCCATCCATGGTCATGGGTAATTTAACAGCTATGTTTTCAGCAATAGAGCTTAGTCTCAATCCTTCTTTTATCATGTTTTCATATTCTGTGGCGGTAACCTCTAAACTTACAGGTCCTTTTACTATAGAACAAATTTCTTCTGCTAAAGTAAATAGATCTTGACCAGATTTAGCAATTAAGGATGGATTGGTGGTAACGCCATCAAGTAGACCATATGAATTAAGCTCTTTAATTTCATTTATTTCTGCGGTATCGATGAAAAATTTCATTATTTATTAGCTCCTCAAAAACTATACTTATTATTTTCAATTGTGATAATAGCAGAGAAATTACGATGTTAATAGTAAACTTTAAGAACAAAGGGCATACATGTAAAAATCTTTTGCTTCTTGCTGCAACACTCCATATTTTCTTAAGATACCTTCTTTGATATAGCCTGATTTTTCAAGTACTTTAATTGAAGGAATATTGTCAATAGCTACAGTTGCTTGTATTCTCTGAGCTTTCATAGTATCTAAACAAAAGTTTGATATTGCTCTTATGGAGTTAGTCATAATTCCTTTGCCCCAATGATTGTAGTCTAGATCATAACTGATTTCTGAGCGGTTGTGAGTTTTGTTCCAATAATTAAACCCACATGTACCAATTATTTTATTAGTTGTTTTTATTGTAATAGCCCAATAGAAGCTATGACGATAGTCAAATAATTTCCCCCAATATTCTAGTTCTATTCTAGCTTTTTCTATGTTTTCTGGTATGTCATCATTAGATAAGTATTTAGTTACCTTAGGTGAAGTTATATAATTAAAATAATTGATGTAATCTTCTTCAATAGATATTTTCCTTAGTATAATACCCCCTAGATCAATGACTGGGAAAAATTCAAAGATATCGTTTTGGTTGTTATTGTTCATATTTAGAAAATTATTGTAAATAAGTAAGTAATTCTTAGCTCTTATCAATATGATAATACACATCATCTATGATTGTAATCTTTCTTCGCTAAGTGGTTCGTAAATAAAGGTGATTTTATTATCTTTTTATTCAATATGAAAGCAAAAATTTTTTCTTTTTAGATAAAAGAAATCATTATAATTTAGATTCCGGTAGACTACTAAATAAATTATCAATTTTATCTTGAGATGGTCTCTCTTCTTCTTTCTGAGGTCCGTTGAGTAATGAATCTGCTGTAAGTTTTGAAGATAGTTTATAATTGGGGCCTAGCTCAATAGCAATTTTATTAACTGTTGATTCAATTATGGATAATCGTTTTATTATTCTTTGAATAATTTGTCCGGTTAGGTCTTGGAAATTACATAATTCAAGAATCTTTATTGAGTGAGATAATAATTCTTCTTTTAGTCCTGGGGGAGATATTTTAGCGCTAATTTTTCCAATTTCATCAGAGATATCCAGTATTCCTATTACAGATTTTTCTGTTTGGGCGATCACAGAATGCAATTCTGTGGCAATTTCTGGAATAAAATTATCTTGAAGAATATTATTCCCCATAATAGAGATATTTTTTTTGAGGCCAGTTATTTGTTGAGAAATTATATCTATTTGACCATATATTATTTTGCGTTGTTCGCTAGACACATAAGAATCTACGGTAGTAAGAAATTCTTTTGTTAATTTGTTAACTTCACTTTGCGCGATAACTCCAGAATTAGCATCTTGTAATTTTTTTAGCTCTGTTGATAATATATCTGTCCAGTGATTTGTCATATTTTTAGAAAGCTCCAAGAACACTAGCTAGTTTAGTTTTTAAAGTTTCTGCGTTAAAAGGTTTTACAATATAATTACTTACGCCTGCTTGTTTAGCTGCAATAACATTTTCTGTTTTGCTCTCTGCAGTAACCATTATGAATGGAATATTTCTTGTTTTTTTATCTTCCCTTACGCTTTGTAACAATTCTAATCCAGTCATTGGCTCCATATTCCAATCGGATATAATTAAGCTATAATTCTTTTCTTTTAATTTTACGATTGCTTCAGCTCCATTAGCAGCTTCATCTACATTGTTAAATCCTATTTGTGAAAGTAGCCCGCGAATGATTCTTAACATTGTTTTATAATCATCAACAATAAGTATGTTGATACTCATATCTACCATAATAACCTCCATGAATATTGGCATTAAATTATAGAGTATTAGATGATTATTAACATTAAGTTAACGTGGGCGATAATATGTTATGTTTTATTTCTGGTAGTTCTTTGTTAAGTTTTTTTATAAGGGAAGTTAAAGCTTTTTAGAATGTTAATTAGTGGATCCTTGCAATGGGAATTGCAAGGATCCAGAAGTTAATTTAAGAATCGTTTTTTTCTTTCATTTTTTCTTCAAATAATTTACTTAAAGCGAAGACTGCCATAATCCAGCAAGCCATGATTACCAAGAAAATATATAATATATCTTCGGTTAGGTTGCTTAGGTTGGCTCCAGGAATTAGAGTTATTAATAAAAACTGGATCATTGCTCCGCCTGACTTACCAAGTCTAGCTCCAGTAACATCAACTACTGCTTTACCCTTGCTTTTCAGTTCACTGTCAAGAGGAATGTAAGTCATTTCCTTAGTGGGGTCGAATAGAGAGTATTTCGTTGATTTACTTAGTATGTTTTGTGTTGCTCCCATAATTACTGCCATCATCAAAGATGTAGTTCCAATTAAGGTTAGGGCTGCTTCAAACATACTTCCTGCAAGGATGAGTAAGAAAAACAATCCGCCAGTTATTAGAATCATCAAAGGAGTTAAAATAGCGCTGGTACGCCATTTAAAAGTTCTTAAAATATAAACACCTAGTATCATTCCTATCATTGATGCTACACCTGTCCATATTTGGAAACTACCCATGAATGCGCTGTAGTCATTTTGTACAGGAAATTGAATTTTCAGCTGGTTTTTCCAAACTCCTTCAACTAAGTTGATACTAACACCGTAGGTTAATACTAAAACAGCAATTAGGCCAATATATTTTGATTGAAAAATATATTTAAAACTTTCAATTAAAGACATTTTTGGCTTATTCTTTTTCTTGTTTACTTCGGCATTTTTATCAAAAAATCTTGGGTCTGTTAGTACAAATTTGTTCATATACCAGAAGATAGCCATCATGATAAGACCTGCGACAAACACAGAAAACATCATTGACTGTAATGTGCTCTCCCATGCTCCTAAAGGATTTGACAGACTAGTATTTGAGATAGATGTATATTTCTGAATAATTCCAGCAGCAATTAGACCAATTTGTCCTATAGCTCCAAAGATAGTATAAGTATTTTTGGCTTCGCTCACTTTATAAATATGGTTAGCAAACTGCCAGAACATTAAAGATAGCATCGCGCTTCCCCATAATTCAGCCATTATATAAAACAAAGATGAGCTCCAGTGAGAAACCATTAATAAAGGCAACTTTAGTGATGGATAATCTGCAATTATATCGCTTAAATCAATGTCTAGGCTTTCTCTTATCGGATATAGAAGGAAAGCGTAAGATGCAAAAAAAGTAATAAAAAATGTAGTTAAGGCATAGAATAGTTTTTGACTATTCATCATATTTGTTAACTTTGAATATATTACAACAAATACTACTGACGAGGGAAGCACCCCGAATAATTTTAGCGCGCTAAGAATTTCAGCCCCAGATATTGGAACTACAAGAGTATCTTTAGCCCCTCTCACTACGCTATAAACAAATATTATTATTAAGAATATTATAGAGGTTGGTAAAACTTTTTTTAAAATATATTCTTGATTGTCTCTAAAACTGTTGTAATAAGACTTTAAAAGATTAATAGAACTTGATGTCATTGACTTATTCTCTTTAAAAATTGTGATTAAAAATTTCGAACGACGCATTATATAACATTATTATAACAAGTCAATTGAATATTAACAAAAATTTAGGCAGTGTTTATTATAGATAGACTTCATATGAAATCTGCTTATTAAAAAACATAACCAGAGTTAATCTGAGCATCTCAATGCATTTACTAAATCTTTTTGTTCTGCGATTTAGGCGCGCCAACATATCACGCATCGATGAATTAAAACTTTCTACAAGGCACGTCTCTGACTTACTGGAGATACGCTTGTTTGCTAATTTATAATAACCATACGAAGGATTCTTATCGGTGCATAAATATTCTATTGAACCGCATTCTCCTTCAATTTCAAGCGCCAACTCTATAAAGTTACTTTTGTTGCCATTGCCTATTTTAAACTACTCGGCCCCAAGGGACCGAGTTTTAGAACAAGCCTAACTGCTTGGCCCTCTTCTCTTCCTTGTCCATTTCCTTTAGCTGGTTTTGAACATACGCACGAATTACTTCTTCATTGGCATTACCTATTGTTTCTACAAAATAGCTTGAAGTCCATAGTTTACCTCCCCAGAAAAATTTCTTTTTGATATCTGGATGAAACTTGAAAAACATTCTAGCTGAAACACTTTTTATTATCTGCATTATATAACATGGGGCTACTCTAGGTAATGACCGTACTACCATATGAATATGATCGGCAGGTGCTTCTAATTCAACTACCTCTATGTTATAATCATAACCTATCTTTTTTATTATTTCTTTTAGAGTACTTCTATACGGCTCTTCAAAAACTTTCTTTCTATATTTTGGTATCCATACAAAATGATACATTATACAAAATACATGATGGCTATTTCTCTGTAATTCCATAACTTCTAGCTACATCGGTTACCTCAACCAATTATACAGCTATCCATCACGGGGGCAAGCCCCCATGATTTTCGCTACGCGGTTAAATAATGTAAAATATTCTAATATTTTTTTTGATGATTACCTGACCTGTAAGGGTACTTATGACAGCATTATATGGCCATCTAATCCACAAAATGAATGTATGCAAACCTATTTTGATCATGGTTATTGGCATGGAATA
>JAOARE010000044.1 GCA_025210695.1 Rickettsiales bacterium | reverse complement strand
ATCTTATATTTCAGTTCGCTCTGTAGCTCTTGTATAATAGCTCGAACAGATATATTGTTGTCATCACTTCCATCATTAAACATACTAAAGAATATGGCAAATGGTGATGAGAGTATTAGTAATACTAAAATGAGCGGTGTTAATACTGACATTAGTATTATCCACCGCCCGTTTTTATCTGTGCCAAGTTTTCCTATTGTTGTTGCTACGTTTGTTAAAATTATCGGGTCAACTGCCATTTATATACCTCCATATATGATTTTATTTATCTCTATATAAATTCAAGAGACAGCTTATTACTTAGTAGCTGTCTCTTGAAAAATATTATTTATCTGAAACTACTGCACATACAAAATTTATATTCTCAAAAGCACAGTAATAGTCACTACGACATTCAAAGTATCTATTTTGGAATTTCTAAAGGTGTTAAATGTTCATAAATAAGCAATCCAACTTTTTTCAAATATTTTTCTAAGCTTAAATAGTCGTACCCTATTTTCATGGATTCTCCACTTTCTTTAGCTAATTCGACCATTTTTTGTACACGTATTGAATTCTTTTCATTGTTAAATATGTTTTCATCTGGATAATCAAATACCACTGTGCTGCCTTTCGCGGCTATCTTCATTATTCCATTTAATGTTTTTAACATTTCTTCTTTTGTTAGATAATATGTTACTCCAAGCCAACTAAATAAAGTCAACTTCTCTGGATTAAAATCTGATTTCATTATCTCTACTGAAAAATCATCTTTTAAAAAATCAACAGGTATAAATTTGTGAGACTTGTTCATATCCCAATGATTGTTTTCAATACGCTCAATTTTTAGGTTTTGTGTATCAGGGTGGTCTACTTCATATACTTTGATATTGTCTAATAGCTCAGGTCTTCTAAAGGCAAAAGTATCAAAACCTGCACCTAGTATTACATATTGTTGTACACCTAATTTTATTGCTTGTTCAAGAATATCTTCGGTATATCTACTCCTCGCTAATGGAGTAGGAGCTATTTGCGTCTGCATAACCCATTCTAATGCTTCTTGTGAATTATGTAGATGAGTTTCTTCTGATTTAAAAAAATTAAATCCATTAGTCATATGCATTGGGATTCCTATAAGCTCTTCTTCTGTTAGCATATCTTGTGCTAAATAGTCATGAAAAATTTTAGGTTCATCATTCATAGCATGATAAGCCCTCCCATATGCACAAATTATAGCCGTCATACTCGCTTTACCGTTTACCATAGTAATTTTCTCCTCTACAAAATTATTTTTTTGGGAATTATTTTTTAAAACTATTGACATTTTAATAAATATATGATATAATATTATTTTACAATAGTTTTAATCATTACTATATTATAATTAATATGACTTGTCAATTTCTAAATCTATTTTCTGTGTCATCACTATCTTTTATCTATAATAAGGGGCACTATGCCAATCTGAGAATACATTCCCTTTTATTGTCACCCTATCGCTTAAGTTAACCCTTAACATTCCATCTGGTGTCCAACAATCTAATACCTTTGCATATACTTCATACTTTCCATCTGGATAAGGTAAGGGGGTAAAGTGTGTTCTACTATTAAAGGTGGAGTACATATTTTCCCTGAATTCAAATGTTGTTGCTCCAGTTTTTTCAAGCAATCTCCAAAACGTATCATAATTAAACTCTGGAAAATAGGTAACAACATTCTGTGCAATTGTATAATGGTTTGATGGTGAATTGGTTGTTATACCTGCATTTATCTTAGTATCTACCCCATATCCGCTTGCCATCGTATATTCTCCATACAGTTCCTTTGCAGTTGGATTATGACTATCAGGTATCAAGTCCATATTAGCGTAAATACTTGCTGTGTATTGAGTAAAGGTATACACCCATTCTCCGTGGTCCTCCCACCATCCCTCGTCTTTCCATTCATATCTGTGCACCCTCTTTGTACTGCCATCTTTATTGGTCTTAGTGTAGCATCCACTATGATACTTCTTCCAGTCTTCATGCCATCTATAATCTGCATCCCACTGTGCATTGTAGATTCCCCATTCCGCAGTTGTTTTATCTGCCTGCTGTGGTAAATCTGGTATCGCAGAGTTTGCCATGGTGTCTGTAGGACGTGGATCAGGGGGTACATTCTCCGATAGGCTTTCTATTTTGACCTTAAAAGACTTACTCCTTCCCCCTTCTTTAAGTCTAGCCGAAGAGTTACCTGTGATATTAACGCTGACCGTTACTTCACATGGCTGTGATGGTGTTTTCCACTTCAACCAAGCGTATTGACTATTCCCCTCTGGTATAACTATTGGTGTAGTCGTTGACTGTCCATTGGCTGTGATGGTTACATAACCTTTACCATCTGAAGGATTTGTATAAGCACTTTTCCTAGTATCTACTTCTATATGCCGTGTATCTGGTGTGATATCTCCATTAGCAGCTTCTACCATTACGGACGTAATAACATCTGTATTGACTCTATATGTATAATCGTATGTTGTGTCATTGGGTACTACATCAGCTCCATTAGCTTCAAGCATTCTCATACCGATGCCACCACCTCTAATTATCCTATCATCGCTCCAATGAACACCGTCTTTTAAAGGTTTTGTTACTGGAATACCTACCCAGCTTTCTTCAAGTACTATGGAATTAGGCAAATCGCTGTGTGTCATTCCTGCTACATACTGACCTGTTTCACCCCAGAACCAGTTGAAGTATCCCAGTTTCTGTGATAGTGCATATTCTGTAGCAGTAAAAGCTATGGGTTGTCGGTATCCTTTGCTATTGGGTTTTGTGTAAGTGATTATAACAGGTTCATAAACTATGAGCCATGCTACTCTATTTTGATATTGTCCGTTGATTTTGACTGGTAGTATTTCTTCTGGTGGGTATAACGCTGTTTTGCCATTTATGGTGAATTGGATGTTTTGTACTAGACCTTCTCTTGTTGTGCCTTTTTGATCTGCAAAGGCATCAATTAGCCCTATTAAAGTCCTTGTATCACCAAAATATGATTTCACAGAGCTTAAGTTACCCCCATTTGTTATTGGAATTGGCGGTGGTGAATCCTCAATATATGTAATTGAATTAAAATTTACATTATTTAAATGGGCTCCACTTGAATAATCTATTTTGCTATGACTACTAGTTACCAAGTTACTAGGTAATGAAAAAGAAGTAGGTTTTACAATTACAGGATTATTACCAACCATTTTAAACTCATTTATATTATCATTCATATCTGCTTCATTGCTTAACCCAACATATACAGAAACTTTATACATAAATTCTGTTCCTCTATAAAATCCTTTACCTTCTAAAGCGTTATTAGTATTACCATTCCCACTATTTGCATTATCTTCAGCAAATATAATCACTGTGGAAAATACTATACATATTATTAACATCAATAATATTATCTTTTTCAAATTCTCATCTCCTAACGTAAAAAAGCCAATTCATCATCAATGAATTGACTTTTCAAATATTAAAATTAACTCAAAATTTATCCCCGCTTCCCCACTCTCCATCTCCATAGTTTGAACCATCATGTCCACCAGGTGCATTATTGTTCTCTTGATTTGTAGGTGGTTTTAAAAATGGATTTTCACTATCAGGTACTAAATTATTACCTTTATCTTCTGATGTATCTTTTGGAACTTCTGGAGTTACTATGACTGGGTCTTTCACAGGCTTTTCTTCTACTTTAGGTTGCTCTTCATATTTAGGTGGATAAGGGTTCTCTTCTTCATCCCCCTCCTTAACTACATCTTCATCTTTAGGTATTGGATCTGTATCAGTATTCACTGGATCACTAGAAGGTTCTTCCTTTGGCAAATCATCTTTTGGTGGTTCAGGCTTTGGTGGAACTACTGGCTTTTCTATTTCCACCATTACTTCTTCCTCTTGGTTTTGATTTTTCTTTTCTTGCTCAGGTTCAGTTATTTTTATCTCAGGTACATCAAAAGTCACCTTATTTTCAATATCCTCTACCTTTACCTCAGGTTGCTGCTCTTCTTGTGTCTCTACTATTTGATCTACCTGTGTAGTTGGTTGAGATTTAAGATATATTCCATAAGCTATTGTTAAAGCTACAATTAATAATATGGTACTAATGCTTATACGCTTTACTATATTATTCTTCATCATATCCCTCCAATGTGTTTTTAATACGAGAAGCCAATATCTCAATTTTCATTAGCTCTTGATTAATGGTTTCTCTGCCT
>JAOARE010000043.1 GCA_025210695.1 Rickettsiales bacterium | reverse complement strand
TCCCTCGAGTTATCCGAGCTCTATACCATCGGCTACGCCTAGTGGTGTTCCCTCGAGTTATCCGAGTTCTGCGCCATCGGCTACGCCTAGTGCGTCTCCTTCGAGTTATCCGAGTTCTGCGCCATCGGCTACGCCTAGTGCGTCTCCTTCGAGTTATCCGAGTTCCCAACCTACTTTTGAACCTAAACCTACTATTGCTCCAACTTTATCTCCAACAGATGCAGTAGAGGAAATTTCTTTGGACTCCTTTGGATCTCACGGATCAGTAATTTATGGTTCTATTGAGGGTGCCAGGATAGGGAGAGATATTATTAGAATAGGAGATATTAATGGTGATGGTTTAGGTGATATTTTAATTTTAACATCATGGCAGAAACCTTATGTGGTTTATGGAAATGTAAAAAAGGGAAATAGTTTTGAATTAGGATCTCCGGATTATAGCCAAGGTTTTTGTCTGCAAACAACGCAAAGTTATCATAGCATTTCTGCAGCTTGGACTGGAGATATAGATGAAGATGGAATAGATGACTTTATGGTTAGTATGAGGTATTTCGACCAACAAAAAGGGGTAATTAGGGTTATTTACGGTAAAAGGAATAGATCAGAAGATATTGATCTAGATAACTCTAGTGATGAATTTATTTTCAGTGTTATGGGAGCTGAAAACAATGATTGGCTAGGAAGTTATATTATAGGAATCGAAGATTCAAATGGTAATACCCATAATGATATATTAACATCTTCAGCAACTAAATCATATGTTATATCTGGTCAAGGAAAAGATTCTAGTGATATAACGATGCCTCAAGGCGTTTCTATAACAGGACCTATATTAACTGGTTATCCTTATAATAGCTTTTCTTCATTAGGGGATGTTAATGGAGATAATTATTCAGATTATGCTATAGGAATATATAATTCATTATCGTTTAAAGATGAAATTTATGTATTAAACGGTAGTAATAGTTCTTCTAATATTGATCTGAATACAATAGATCCTCTAATTACTTTAGAAAAAGGTGATAGAGTTAGCGATGATTTTAAAAATATCGGTGATATCAATGGTGATGGTATTAATGATTTTTCTTTGGCTACACTTGCAAAGACATATATAATATATGGAAAACCAGGTGGATTAGCTAATCTTAGTAGTTCTGATGGCTTCAATATTTATAGTTCGAATAATCCTAATTATAATACTTATTATGTTGCAGGAGGCTTTGATGTTAATAAAGATGGAAGATCGGATATTATAGTTAGTTTTTATTATCCAAATGGTAATAAAATTGCTGCTGTCATATATGGTAATGATCAACAAAGCAGATCAAATATAGATATAGATCATTTATCTGTCGAACAAGGACTATATATAACTTCTAATAATCCAGAAAATGGTAATAAAGTTGTTAGGAATATTGGTGACTTTGATGGAGATGGCTTTAAAGATGTTTCTATCTCAGGTATTTATACGGATTATAATCAAGTTGAAAATGTAGGTGCAGTTTATTTAATAACTGATATTTTTGGAAGTTCAACTAATTATCCAACTTCTGCTCCTAATGCTTCCCCTAAACCGACAAATATACCAAGCGTTGTTCCAACAGAAATTCCAACAGAGATTCCTAGTTCAGCTCCAACACTGATCCCGTCAACGTCTGGGCCTACTACTGGTTTTCCAAGTGGTGCTCCAAGTTCGACTCCAAGCGGTGTACCTACATTTACTTATAGGCCCACATGTCCCACGGTTGAGCCAACAGAAAAACCGAGCCAAATACCAACTACTAAACTAACTCCTGATCCTAGCGCAGATCCAAGTGCACCTCCAAGTTTTGTACCGACTGTTTCACCTACGTCTAACCCAACTTCTATACCAAGTTTTATACCTAGTTTTAGACCAAATAACTCTCCAACTTCTGCGCCAACTTATGTTCCTAGCATTTTTCCAACACAGAATCCTACATTTGCACCTACGGATATTTCTAATAATCCATATATAGATATTGTTATGACAACCTCAGGAGTTTATAATGGAACTATAGCTAATGAGAATTATATAATGGATGCGGAAGGAAGAGTTCTTCTTAATGCCGGAGGGGGGCATGATAAGTTCACAATCATGCCACATCCAAATGCATATTATACTATTGCAAATTTTGATAATGATTATGAATTAATTGATCTAACTGCATTTAAAAATATCCGTTACATGAGTGATTTAAGTATTACGTCTGGTTCTATAATAATTAATTTAGACAATGAACAGAAAATTAGATTATTAGATCTTAATCCTGGTGAAGTTGATGATAATAATTTCCTTTTTTATAAAGAGAAAGGGAATGAAAATAATGTAGATTATACTTTTGTTTATTCTATCGTTGGTGTTATTTCAGCTATTTTTCTATATGAAGTTTCAGATCGTAGTAAAAAGGGAAAATGGCCTTTTCAATCTAATAAAGTTCAGCCAGATCAATTAAAAGGAAACTTACTTGAAGTCAAAGGTTTAAAAGGAAATAATCCTGAAATAATAGAAAAATATTGTAGTGCATGTAAAGTTATTACGGAAACTCTTGAGTTAATTAATGATGAAGTTCTTAATGTGGTGGTGCTTCAACTTGGTCATCCAGGTAGTGATGTTAGAGATAGTAGTTTTGAAGTTTTAAAAACAGTTGTTCAAAAGAGATTCGATCTCATTAATGATGATATTATATCTAATTTAAAGTTATATGAGAATAGGGGGTTTGATGATGCGATGGAGTTTGCTAATGAAATAATGACTGAAATTCTTATTAGAAAAAGTATTGTAACGGACCTTACAGATAAAAATATTAAGTATATTAATAATCATCTTGATTCTATATATGAAGCTCATCCTAGGTTCGTTCGGGCACTATATGATAGGCTAGATCTTAAAGACATAACATCAAATTTATTAGGTGAGAAAATTACAAATTTAGAAAAATCTTTTATAGATAAAGCTTTTCAGTTAATACAACCATGTGATAGCTCAGATGAAGATGGGAGTTTTGATATAGAAAGTCAAATGTCTGATACAATTACAAATTTAGAAAAAGCTTTTATAGATAAAGCTTTTCAGTTAATACAACCATGTGATAGCTCAGGTGAAGATGGGAGTTTTGATATAGAAAGTCAAATGTCTGATACAAATGATGATATAAGGAGTCCCCAGGGTACCATTGTGTATAGAATGAGTTTTGTTGAACCATATAATCCTTTAATGCATTCTGGGTTGTTAGGTAAAATTGCAGCAGAATATAAGAAAATAGAATATGATGGTAAGATAGATTCTAAGATTAGTGATTATATAGACTTGGTTCAAGATCCAGAGGTAAGAGAGCAGTTTACAGATTTACTTAATGAAAAAGGTGAACAATCTATTGTAGACTTATTATTTAAACAATTTGAAGTTCCTGAGATTAGTTCTGCTAATCAGCAGATGGTTGTTGGTGCAAATGATATTTCTTTGCAGAATGGGCAGATGATCACTTATGGATCTAAAAAAGATGGAGAGTATTCAGATTATAGATATAATACTAATTACTTAGTTCCTGGATTATTTGCGTTTAGGGGGGCAATTGAATCTGCCTCTACAATTAAATATATATTCAATGAGATATTACATTTAGATTATTTTCTCCCTGAGTCAATAAAAAACATTGAGTTTCCTAAATTTACTAAGACTAATGATTTCTGGGTTATTTTACATTATGCATCAGGAAGTTTAGGAATGCATTTAATGAAAGTTTCTAATATAGAACTTATAGATATAGCAATGCCTATGATTTCAACAGGAACTTATGCGGTCCACTTATCTGCTAATGATTATATGATGAATCAAAGACAGTTATATATACAAGAGGTAGGAGAAACATCAATAAATAATCCTATTGATTTCTTTAATCAATGTGGTTCAGTTATGATAAGCAAAATGGTTCTTGATTATACAAGTATCACTGCAAACCCAATGTTACAAGGACCAGTGCTTACAATGGCTGTACAGGGAGCTTCTATTGGTGTGGTAGCGGAGGGATTACAATGTTATAATGCGCATCAAGAGCCTGTGGAATTAACCTATATTGAAGCATCAATACCTTTTATTGCTTCTGCAGTGGTCTTCTCGCTTGCTATTTCATCAGCATCACTTAAATATGACACCCCTTTAAGTACAGTAAATACTTTTAGTAATTTATTACTAATAGCTGGTAAAGTTTCTATAACTCACGGTATGAGTTCATTAGCAATTCCGATGTTAAGAGATGTGATTTCTAACGTAAAAGAAACTATGGATTCAGGTATAGAATGCACTACTCAAACAATAGGTAGTATTTATGATTATTTTAGTGAAGACTCTGATTTATAAATCCTTCATTAAATTATATCAGACTATAACAAGCATTACTTATGAATGTTATCCAGAATAATTGTTTTGCGCATTTTATCTTATAGTAATTCTGTATAATTGCTGCAATTGTTAGAGCAATCAATGCTGGATAAATATAAGTTAATATTGTTCCTAAGATAAAAATAATTGTAGTAAACCCAGTTAGAGAGAGGGTAAAGCTGATACCTGTGGTGATTAATATAGATTTTTTCCAAGAAATTTTTCTTTGTGCTATGTCAACACGCAAGAATTCAGCAAATAGTCTAACCAAACTTGCTGCTGTTGCTAGGCAAGAGAAAAATATAGTTATAGCTACAACTAGTGTGGCATACTTACCTAGAGTTAGGTTGGCAATAGTTGCTAAATATTGTTCAGGCTGAGCGTTTGCCAAAGAAGTTGCATAATGTGCGCCTAGAAATACAAATCCCAAATATACTGACGCAATCAATCCTGCTCCAATAAAACAAGAGGCTATACTTAGCTTTGTGGTTTCTGCTTTATATTTTGCAATACTATGTAGGTATTCCACAATTGTAATTGAGAAAAAGAAAGAAGCCATTAAATCCATAGTTTGATAACCTTGCTTGATACCAATATTAAAAGCAGGTTCATCTGGTGGAGAATTAATTAATTCAGGAGATTGGTATATAGCTGTAGCTATTATTAAAACAATTCCTCCTATTTTGAATGGTCCTAATATTTTGCCAATAATTGGTACAACTTGATTTTTTTTCCAAATAGTCCATACAATCATTGTAAGAAATATTGCACTAAATAATGCTAATGGTAAATTTGGGAAAATAAGGGTAAATCCTCCATAAGCAACTAAAATACATCTAGGTACTACTCCAAAGGGGCCTATGAGAGATAAAATCAATAAACTTAGGGTAAAAGGAGCATATTTGCCTAATAATCCAAAATATCTGTCTTTATCTCCACCATATAACACCATACTAAATAACCCTAAGAACGGAACTAGAATACCAGTTAATATCAGTCCAAGGCTAGCTATTAAGTATTGGTCAGTTGTTTGTGAACCTATGATCAAAGGAAAAACTAGGTTACCTGAGCCAAAGAACATAGCAAACATAGCGACGCCTGCAGTTATAGCGGTTTTATAAAAAGACATATCTACCTAAGGTTAGAATTAAATTACTAGAAAGTTTAAGATCTATGTTTTATCATTTGTAAAGGATAATGTAAAGGATGGAGTATAATATGTGGGAATTTACGTATAATAAAATAGCAAATTTTTTTAGTGCCGATTGGTTTAATAATGATATGAGCATTATGTCTATAATAAAAGAAATTGCACGTATTATTAAAGAGATATGGAATTATAAAGTCTTTACAATTTCAGGAAATGAAGACGTTATGGTATATAATATTGTAATTAGTGTTGTTTTGCTTTTTATTGGTTTTAAGATATCTAAGCGCTTAAGCATTGTAATAAGGCGTAAGCTCTCTAAAAAATTAGATATTAGTACGGCATATTCATTAGCTAGGGTATCTTACTATATTATGATAATGCTTGTTCTAATATTTATATTAGATATTGCTAATGTGCCAGTAACAGTATTTGCTGTAATTGGAACAACGTTTGCTTTAGGTTTTGGGTTAGGAGCGCAGCATATAGTTGGTAATTTCTTTAGTGGGTTACTGATAATGGCGGAGAATTCCATTAGAATAGGTGATATTATAGAAGTAAAAGATAAAATAGGGGAGGTTACAGATCTTGGTACAAGATGTATTACAATCAAAACTAGCGATGATATAGAGATGATAATACCAAATAGTAGTCTTATTCAAGAAGTTATAATTAACCACAGTAATCATAGCTATAAATTAAGGCACTCGTTGTCCTTTAAAATAGAAAGTGGGATTAAAATTGCTAAAATAGATAAGTTAATTCTTGACGTTCTTAATAATTATCCTGCTATACAAACAGATCCTTTGCCAAGGGTGTTATATAAGTCTATATGTCAGAAATACTATGAAATAGAGGTGGAGTTTTATTTTAATCCAGCTGTATATAGCAAGCATATGTATATTACTGACGCTATTAATAGAGCTCTTTCAGAGGTGCTAAAGAAATATAATGTATCTTAGATAATTATAGTAGGCGCCTAAATTGTTAGGCGCCACTTATTTATAGAGTTCTTACTTCTTCAACTAGTTTAAATACTTCTACTTTGTCGCCTTCTCTTATATCTTCATAATTTTCGAAAGCAATACCACATTCAAAGTTTTCTCGAACTTCTTTTACATCATCTTTGAAGCGACGAAGAGTCTTTAGTTTTCCCTCGTGAATAACGATATCATCTCTTAATAGACGCACTCCTGCTCCACGGGAGATGTAACCATCTAATACATAAGATCCAGCAATTTTACCAGCTTTAGTAATATTATATACTTTACGAATTTCTGCATGTCCTATATATTCTTCACGAATAATTGGTGATAACATTCCAGATAGAATAGCTTTAATATCATCAATCAAATTATAAATTATTGAGTAGTATCGGATGTCAATTCCTTCGCTTATAGCTTGTTGGTTAGCTTGTTGGTTAGCGCGTACATTAAATCCAATAATAATAGCTTTTGAAGCGTTGGCTAAAGCTATATCAGATTCATTAATTCCACCCACCGCAGCGTGAAGGATTTTAACTTTTACTTCTTCTCCATTAAATTTATTTAAGCTACCAGATATTGCTTCAATTGACCCCTGTACATCAGCTTTAATGATAATAGGTAAATCTTTAATGGCAGTTTTTCCTGATCGTAGGAACAATTCTTCAAGAGATCCTCGTTTATTTAAAGAGTTTTTTAATATTAGTTTCTGTTGATGTCTATATTCAGTAATCTCTCTGGCTTGTTTCTCTTGTTCTACAACATTAAATTTATCTCCTGCGTCGGCTGCATTATCTAATCCCAATACTTCAACAGGCATGGATGGTGTTGCTTCTTTAATAGAACGCCCTTTGTCATCATTAATAAGTCTAATTTTACCATAGCTTCCACCAGCTACTATAATGTCACCAATTCTTAATGTACCACGTTGTACTAGAAGGGTGGTTATTACACCTTTAGTCTTATTGACTTTAGATTCAATTACCATACCTGAAGCCTCTGCTTGGTAATTAGCAGTAAGATTTAACATTTCTGCTTGGAGAAGAATCATCTCTTCAAGTTTATCTAAATTTAGTTTTTGTTTTGCAGATACTTCAACCACTATGGTATCACCACCCAAATCTTCAGAAATTAAATTGTGTTGAAGAAGCTCTTGTTTAACTCTTGATGGATCTGCTCCAGGTTTGTCAATTTTATTAATTGCCACAATAATAGGAACTTCGGCCGCTTTAGCATGGTTAATTGCTTCAATGGTTTGTGCCATTATGCCATCATCTGCAGCCACAACTAGGATTACAATATCAGTTGCTTTAGCTCCTCTGGAGCGCATAGCAGTAAATGCTTCATGTCCTGGTGTATCAATGAAGGTTATATGAGATTTATTTGCAAGAGTTATTTGGTAAGCTCCGATATGTTGGGTGATTCCACCTGCTTCCCCTAAAGCAATATCCGATGAACGCAATGAGTCTAGCAAAGAAGTTTTTCCGTGATCTACATGTCCCATAATAGTTACTACAGGGGAGCGATGTTCTAGCTGATGTTGCTCATCTTTGAATTTAAGAATATTTTCGACATCTCCTTCAGTTACTCTCTTCATTGTATGACCAAAGGTGGCTATCAATAATTCTGCTGTGTCAGCATCAATAATCTGATTTCCTGTTACTAGCATGCCAAGTTTCATAAGCTCTTTAGTAACATCTGCGACACGTTCAGACATCCTATTTGCTAATTCCTGGACAGTGATCGCTTCTGGCAAGATAACTTCTTTGGTAATTTTTTCTGTTGGCTTAGCTCCTGACATGTGATCACGTTTGTTTTTTTCTCTTTGGCGCTTTATTGAAGCCATGCTTCTGTGGCGAGTTAAGTCTATGTCATCATCTTCTGCACCTATAGCATTAAGTTTACTTGCTAATTTTTTGGAGTCGTCATATTTTGATTTAACAGAAGTTTTTGCTTTTATATCAAGTTTTGTGGTTTTTGATTCAGTATCTTCATGGTGTTTATGGACTGTTTTTTTATGTCCATGTTTATGAGAATCATGAGTTGATTCCTTCTTCGGTATGTCAATAGGGGAAACAATCTCTAGAGGATCTGGTTTAGCGGGATTAAGATTTTCAGTTTTATTTTGCTTGCTTTCTTGTTCTTGTGCTTCCTGTAGTTTCAGTAATTCCTCTTGACGTAGTTTTTCTTTTTCTAGTCTTAAAGCTTCTGAATGAGAAGCATTCTTAATGGCTTGGATACGAGATGTAATTAATTCATCTGGTTCATTAGATTTTGATTGATTACTGTCCGTATCTTTAATAGTTGAATCTTTTGTTCCAAAGCGTTTTTTCTTAACTTCAACGGTGACTGTTTTGGATCTTTGGTTGAAATTATGTTTAATTTGACTACTGTCAAAAGATTTTTTGAGCTTCAAAACAGATTTCTGTACTCCAAGCTTAGGTTCTTTTTTTGTGTTGTCTTGTTCTTCACTCATACATTAACCCTATTCTGTTTTAAATCTCATTAGTTTGTTCATTTAAGCATTTTTTAGCATGATCAATTAAATCGTTTATTTTATCATTGCTAAAATTACTATCCGGCAATATTTGTATAAACTCTTTTAGCTTCAGGTCAGCTAGGTCTTCAATTGTTTTAATTCCTTGCTCAGCTAATTTAATAACTTTTTCATGCGGTAATTCTAGAATATCTATTAGTTCTTGATCTATGCCTAAAGCTTTAACTTTTTTAGCGAATTCCTTATTTTGTTTATCTAAATATTTATTTGCTCTTTCTTTTAGAGCCTCAGATAAACCATCATCAAAACCTTCTATTGATGCAAGTTCACTATCACTAATTAGTGTTAAATCTTCAATAGAGGTAAATCCTTCTGATGCAAGTAATTGAGCTAACATCTCTTCAACATCAAGAGCTTTTATAAATAGTTCTGTTGTATTATTAAACTCTTCAATTCTACGTTTTGACTCTTCATCTTCAGTTAAAATATCAATATGCCATCCGGTTAACTTAGATGCTAATCGAACATTTTGCCCTCTTCTACCAATTGCCAAGCTTAGTTGTTCGGTTGGTACTACAACCTCTATTCTACGAGTATCTTCATCAATAACCACTTTGCTAACTTCAGCGGGAGTTAATGCATTTACTAAGAAAGTTGCAGGATTTGCAGACCAAGCGATAATGTCTATTTTTTCACCTTGGAGTTCATGAATTACAGCTTGCACTCTGCTTCCTCTAATACCAACGCAAGAACCAATAGGATCAATTGATGAGTCACTACAATATACTGCAATTTTAGCTCTAGATCCAGGCTCGCGCGCAACTGATTTGATCTCAATAACACCATCGTAAATCTCTGGCACTTCTTGAGCAAAAAGTTTGGCTAAGAATTGATCATGAGTTCTAGATAAAAATATTTGTGGGCCTTTTACTACTCTACGTACGTCCTCTACATAAACACGAATTTTATCATTTGGTCTAAAAATTTCGCCTTGAATAATAGATTCTTTCTTTAAAATTGCCTCATCACGTCCAATGTCAATAATTACATCACCAAATTCTAAACGCTTTACGACACCATTCATGATATCACCAATACGATGTTTAAATGCATCAAATTGACGATCGCGCTCTGCATCACGAACTTTCTGTATAATAATTTGTTTTGCAGATTGTGCCGCTACTCTTCCCAAGTCTATAGGAGGTAGTAATTCAGATATAAACCCACCAATTTCTATTTCTGGATTGGTTAATTTAGCATCTTCTAGAGATATTTCTGTATAACTATTTTCTACGAAATCAACAACCTCAAATATTCTAAACAAGTTTACTTTACCAGTTTTTTGATCAATTTCTGCTTTAATATTATGCTTATGTCCATATTTGCGTTTTCCTGCAACTTCTATAGCATGTTCCATAGCTTCAATAACAGAATCTCTATTTATTCCTTTCTCTCTTGCTACTGCATCTGCTACTTGTATAATTTCGCTATTTCCAAAACCCGTTGAACTCTGCATAATTAGATCCTTTTGTAGTGTTGTTTTATTTTTTGTTATTTTTCATTACGTAATGTAAATTTGCAGATTGAACTTGATCAAGGTCAATCTGAACAATTTTATTATCACAGTTTATTTTAATTGTATTGTTTTCTTTATTAAAGTCTGCAAGTTTTCCTGTAAATCTTTTTTGTCCATTAATTAATACTTGAGAAGTGAGTTTAATATTTTTCCCAACAAACTTTGAGTAATGCTCAGCTTTGATTAAAGGACGCTCTATTCCGGGAGAGCTTATTTCTAAACTATATTGTTCGTTTAATTCTGCCACCTGTAAAATACGATTGATTAGCTTCGTTGCTTTTGTACAGTCTTCGATAGTCACTCCATTGTCATCATTAAGAGTGTCGATCATTATTTGCATTGTATCTTTATCTAATTGTTTAACTCTTACTAACTCATAACCTAAGTCATTTAGAGGCGGTTCTATAAGACTAATAATTTTTGCTTCAATTGCCATATACAATATATTTATATAAATTACCTAATAAAAAAAGGCGGGTTATTATGTTACAACCCACCTCCTAACAAAAAAATCTTCTATAGAGTAGTTTATACCAAAACTTAGCTAAGTTAGCAAGAAGTTTTTTAGTTATAGTCTGCCTCACCAAATGATTATATATAGAAAGTTGGATTTATTATCTTGTTTGAAGCTTAGTATCAATTCGAGCATTCATTCTAATGTGTTTATTGCCCTATAGTTAAATAATTATTGGTTGTATAGGTTGGTTGCTATTGCATGATGCTAAGTTTTTAATTAAATCTTTTCTTAAAGAGAGGGGGGTAAAGGTGGTTGTTCTTCTTTGTTTATTCTAGTAATTAATGCAACCCCTAATGCAAGAATAGCTACCCCAACAACAATAGCGGTTAGCATTAAGACATGTGGTAAGGGGTTAGAGTATATCCCAGAACATTCAGGTTCAGAGCAAATTGGAGGCTGGGCTCCATATATTTTTCCTAACCCTATATAGAACCATAATACTGAGGTTTGAAATAGACTTAATCCAAGTAGTCTTTTTATTAAATTTTGACTTGCTAATACTACGTATAATCCTAAGCAAAATAATAAAATAGAGAAGCTATAATTTAGGCTGATTAGATGCATGATTACTTAACGCTAAACAAAAATATATTAATAACATAGTCGCAGAAACAGTGATTCCAACGCCTAACTCAATGATAACAATGCCAATTTTTTGGGATAATTCTTTGTTGCTTGAAAAAGCATTATAGTTTAAAAACTCTAATCCACTTAATATCCCATATAATCCTGTGATAAAATATATACCTACTCCAGAAACAGCAATGTTTTTTAATTTTTTTAGAGATATTATTCTTAATAGTGCTTTGTCGCCAAAGGCCATCGCATATAAAATAAATGCCATAGCTATAATGGCTCCAGCTTGGAACCCTCCTCCGGGAGAGATTTCTCCATGGACCTGAAGGTATAAAGCAAAGATAATAATAACGGGGAATATAAATCTAGTTAGTTTTGTTATCAATAAATCAGTATTTTCTTGAGTTGGCGAAGATTGTTCAGTTATTAAGAGAACTGATAGCCCACCGATTAATACTACCAGAGTTTCAAGTAAGGTATCATACGCGCGGTAGCTAGCAAGAATTGCTGCTACAATGGATGGAATATTTATTTCAGAAGGAGTGTTTTCTATGTAATAATTAGCGGTTTTTTGTTGTGAGATTGCGAATGGACTACCAAATTTAGGTAAATCAAGGCTAGCATAAATAAGTAAGGCTGCAAATAAGAGCAAGACAACAAATAACAATGGATTAAATGATTCAGTAAATTCGTAAGGTGCAGTATAAATAGCTCTAATGGCGTAAATAGAAAAGATAGAGACGAGAACTCCTATTGCTGCTTCGGTCATAGCAACATCTGGAGCGTCTAAAACTAAATACATGATTACTGTAAATAGACTAAAAGTGCTACTGAGTAGAGTGACAACTAGCGAATTATTTGACTTAATGAAATAAACTACTATTACAAAGCTTATAACAATAATGAAGGATATTATTTCAGGTTCAAACATCTTGATCATCTTTTTTCAATTCTGGTTTTAATCCTTGCCGCAAAGCAATCTGGTTCAGAATATAGCTAGCAGTTGGGTTAACTATTAGCAGGATTATAGCAAGCAAAGATATTTTCCCAGCCAGAACTAAATTATTGCTTTGTAGTGCTAAACCTAACATTACCAGAGGGCAGCCAATTACGTCTCCCACAGTAGCAGAGTGCATTTTTGTAAAGTAATCAGGTAGTCTATGGCAGCCAATTACTGCTGAAAGAATCATCAATAGTCCTAATGAGATTAGAATGTAGCTTAAAATATCAATCATTTTTGTTGCCTTTCTTTTAGTTTACTAATGCCTAGGTTGACAGCAAAACCAAGAAGTCCGTAAATGTAAGCAATATCAACAAAGCTTTCTCTTCCAGTAAATAGACTTAAAAAACATAGTAACACAATTACATAATTAGTTAAACAACACAAGGACATAATTTTTTCAGGCAACGTTTTACCAATAAATATTCCGGTTAACATAAGCAATATAAATATAAGAAGTGCAACGAGAGTGAAAGTCATACTTTGTCCTCCGGAATAACGTAAATATCTTGAATTGCTTCATCGCTTATAGCATGTATTGATATTTTATTATTATGTATATTCATAGACATAGTTCCAGGGGTGAGGGTGATGCAATTTGTTTGCATTACTTGGGTGATGGTGTTTTTTGATTGCGCGGGTAGTAGCGCATGAACTGGTTTTACTTCTCTGGGGTTTCTCCAAATAGTTTTGAGCACCATATAGGTAGAGATAGACATTGCTTTTATTAAGTGTCCTGCAAATATAAACCACCTCCAATTAAATCTTAAAAATAGAGGAGATATGGTGAATAATTTTTTATCAATAAATATTGTGATCATCACAGATAAGCAAGCTGCAATAACAAAAAAAGCAGATATTTTACCCGATAGTATTATCCATATCAATAATAGAAAAATAATCATATTAGAAAGGTCTCCTTGAGTGATTTTTTAAAATAACTTGGAATTTCTGCGCTAAGTTTTAATATATTTCCGTTGTGAGGAATAGAAATTTCTGCGGCATGTAAGTGTAGTTTTGTACTCTTTGTACTTAAGTTAGAGTCATATTTATTGTCTCCCAGGATAGGATATCCTAGCTCCAATGCGTGTAATCGTAGTTGGTGAGTTTTTCCAGTTATGGGGCGAAACTCTACGTAGCTCGATTTTGATTTTTTTGCTATAACTTTGTAATTTGTAATTGCGTTTTCTTCTTCTGGTGTTTTATTGAATTCTTTCTTTATAGTACTGGATATTTGGCCGTTATTTACTTTTATGCATCCAGTTAAAATAGCTAGGTATTTTTTTTCTATTAAATGATGTTTAAAAGCGTGAGCTAGTTCTTTTGCTGTTTTATTATTTAAAGCGATTAATAAAACTCCACTAGTTTCTTTATCTAGTCGATGTACTAATTTATGAATGGGTTTTCCTGAGCGCCAAGTATCGTCTTGTTCAAGCATTTTTGGCATGATGTCGTCAATAGATGTTTTAATTTTACTTCCGCCTTGGACAGCGAGTCCAGCTGGTTTGTTAATTGCAATTAAATCAGCGTCGCGATAAATAATATTGTCTGTTATTATCTTTATTTGCTCAGGCGATATTTGTTTTTTAGGTTTGTAATTAGAATAGTTATCCTTAATTAGGTTGCTAGATACTTGTAAGTAGTCACCTAAATTAAGGCGATACTTGGCAACTGCTTTTTGTTGATTTACTAGAATTAATTTTTTTCTAAGAGATTTTTCTATTATACCTTGAGTAAGGTACGGGTGTTTTTTATGGATAACTCTATCTAATCTTGAGCCATCTTCATCTTGTGTAACTGGAATAACTTTATATTTCTGAGTCATGATTTAATCTAATTATACATTATAGTCTTGATTGTTTTTTATATTATTTACTAATGAGGGAATTTGGTTTAATGCATAAGATAAAGCTATTTTTAATTGATTTACTATTTTTTCTTGTACCAAAGGTACTATCTTTTCTTGGAATCTATAATAACGCGTATAAAGATATGAGTTTGCTACGGAAGAAATAACCTTTTTATCATCGCCTTTGCCATTTATAATTTTAGTTCTGATGTCAACCATGCTAAGGTTAGTATGCGCTATTCTAGCATCAATAATCATTTGCATTAATTCTGTGTTAAAATATTTTATAAGTTGGCCTAATTCATCTATTGTAAAATATTCATTATATTGCATCATAAGATAGCTTTTTATGTAAATTTTTTCTTTTAGCATTTGTTCCACAACTATGTTTTGTAATAAGAGAGAAAGTTTCTTTTTTTGATCTAGAGTGAGGCCTTGCAAATCTGGTCCATCAAGGTTGCTAAGAAGATAGGTAACATCTCTTTCGCGCTCTGCTTTGTATAACTCATCCCATTTTAGAACCTCTAATAATCTTTCAGACTCGCTTAGAGGGCCTTTGTTTAATTTTTCATTGGCATAAATATTGTTACTAAAAATTAAACACAATAAGAAGGGCAATATTATACAAACTTGATATGTTTCTTTTTCCTTTATACTGAACATTAAATTATTCTTTTTAAGTAAAGTAGTTATATTAAAGATAGTGTTATAAGTAATTAAATGCAATAATTAACTATTATGTTAGCTACTAATATAGATATAAATAAGTGAATAGAGGGGCTATTGTCAAAACTTCAGAAAAATTGAAAATTACTTTGTCATTGGCGAAGGAGTTTATTGAAAAGCAGTTTCCATAAAAAAACTATCAATTAGGCCTGTAACAAAAGATGGGTTAGACAATGTAACTTTTAGTTTTGGTGAGGATATGTTAGATTAGTTTGCCTACTGCAGAAGCTTATGCCTTAAAAGTTTCGAAGGAGCAAAATAGTTGACAATTCTTGCACAACAATTGTCAATTCGTATTCCTGAGCCCATAGCGCTGGGGAGCCTTCACAGAATTATCTTTAGGATTGGTCAATTTATAAGTGGATTGAAGGAAGAAGTGTAAATCTAGTAGTCATTAGAGGATTCATTTTTGTAGAAAGTAGCTTTAGATTTAGCTATGCTTCTAAAGGAAGTGCATAAGATTGATATTGAAGGGGAGTTTTTACCAGGAGTTCATAATTTTTATAGAGGTGTTCATCCACCGTTTTATGGTGCGGCAACAAAATTAGCGATTAGTGAACTAGAGGGCTTAATTGATCCAGATAGAGCAATATCGGTATGGGAAAAGGCAATGAGTTTAAAATAGGGTAATGATTCGGTGTGGATTCATGGTAATTTTGCTAGTGGGAATATAATTATAAAAGAAAAACATTTGGCTGCTATAATAAATTTCGGAGGAATGGCTATTATTGGTGATCAGGTTTGTGATTTAGTAATAGCATAGACTTTTTAAAAGGAGAGAATAGGAATATATTTAAGAATTATATTGAGTTGGATGGTGAAACTTGAGCTAGGGCATGTGGATGAGCTCTATAGAAAACCCTAATTACAATTGAGTCAGTAAAAGATGAATCTAGTGAAGCTGTGATGGAGCAGGTGCACATTATTCATGAGATTATTGATGAACATGAGCTTGAAAAACAATCATTATCAAGCTAGACTGTATTTTTAATAATTAACTAGAAGAATAAAATAATGAAATTGAAAAAGAAATACCTAATAATTATACCAATATTACTAATTCCATTTAGCTGGTTATTTGCTGAAAACATTAATGATAAGATAATGCTTTATAGTGTGTTAGAGCTGATCAAACGTGAATATGTAAAAGATGTTAGTGATAAAGAGTTATCTGAATCAGCGATTGCTGGAATGATGTCAGGTTTGGATCCTCACTCTAGATTCTTGACAGAGAAAGAATTTGCAGAGATGAAAGTAAATACTAAAGGAGAATTTGGTGGGATAGGTATTGAGTTGTTGGTTGAGCCCCAGGGGTTGCGAGTGATTAGCCCAATAGATGATACCCCAGCTTATAAAGCCAATCTCCAGCCTGGTGATCTTATATTTTCTATAAATGATGAATTAATAGCTAATATGACCCCATCTGAGGCTATAGATAAAATGCGTGGGGCTAAGGGCACTAAAGTAAAAATAGGTATCATACGTACTGGAGATGCTGAACCAATAGAGAAAACTTTAACCAGAGAAGTAATAAAAGCTAATCCAGTTAAATATCATTTATATGATGATATCGGTTATATTAGAATTGGATCATTTTCTGACAAAGCTTCAGATGAGGTAACAAAAGCTATTAAAGATATTAATAAAAAGCAGAAAAATTTAAAAGGATATGTGCTTGATTTACGCAATAACCCAGGCGGTTTGCTTGAGCAGGCAGTATATGTGTCTGATTTATTTCTTGATAAAGGAGTGATTGTAAGCGCTAAGGGTAGGGGTGAAAAAGAGTTGTTGGTATTTGAGGCGGAAAAAGGAGATATTACAAATAATCTTCCGTTAGTTGTTATGATAAATAATGGAACTGCTTCTGCTCCTGAGATTGTATCTGGGGCTCTGCAAGATAATAAAAGAGCTTTAATATTGGGTACTGAGTCTTTTGGTAAGGGGTCAATACAGAGTGTTATTCCGGTTCCAAGTTATGGTGCTATAAGTTTAACTACAGCTTTGTATTATACTCCCTCAGGAAAATCCATCCAAGCTGAAGGTATTATTCCAGATATTAAGGTTGAGCCAGCAAAAATTGAATTGCTTAGCAAAGCAAATGATACGAAGTTTCAGTTTAGCGAGTCTAGACTAAGAAATCATCTTTCTAACGCTCAAGTTGAAAACGGAAAAGATTCTTCAAAAAAGAAAGATAAAGATTTGATATTTAACAAGGAAAAAGCTTGGTCTGATTTATATGAGAAAGACTATCAGTTAGCTAGGGCTATCGATGTATTGAAAACTATTCAGGTGTTGCAAAAATGGTAAAGCAAAATAAATTATCAGCAGTTATAATTATTTTGTCGATATGTTTGTTGTTGATATTGGGTTATATTTCTTTCTTTAAAGAAGGTTATGATAACGAATTTGTAGTATTAAATGATCGGCGGGCATCATTTATTATAGAGGGCGTTGGAAATGAGGTTGATTTAAGTGTTGAAGATGATGGTGGGCCTATAATCGCTGTGGTAGTAGACGGGGTTGGTCTGCTTGACCCTAATGTTAAATTAGATCTTCCAAGTCAAATTTCATTAGGTATGCCATCCTATGTGCCATATAAAGAATATGCTAATAATAAATATATTATGAAGCATAATATATTGCTCAATATACCTTTAGAGCCTTTGAATTACCCAGAAAATGATGCAGATCCTAATGCTTTGTTGATTAAAAACAGTAATAAAGAAAATTTAGATAATCTTAATTTGATCTTGGATAGGTCAACTAATTACAATGCTTTGTATACTTCTTATGATGATAGGTATACAGATTCGTATGAGTTATCTAAAGATCTTCTTAGTCGTCTAAAGAATGGAAAAGTTATTTACTTATCTGGACTTACTGATAAAAATGCATTAATTTATCAAGTAGCAGAGAAGATGAATTTTTATATTTTGGAAAATGATATTGTTTTAGATTCGGTATTATCGAAGGAAGATATTAATACACAATTATTGGAGTTAGAGCGCATTGCTCAAAATTCAGGTTCTGCCATTGCAATTGGTGGTTCATATCCTCTTACTATGGAGTTGTTAAATGATTGGGTACCAAGTTTAGCATCTAAAGGAATAAAAATTGTACCAATTCAAGATTTTTATAAAATTATTTCAAAACGTAAAGCTTTGCTTTCAAACTCTAAATAAAAGGATTATTCATTAAAATGAATGAGGTTGATCAAGAGATATATTTAAAAAAACTACCTTATCGTCCTGGTGTGGGGATAATGATTATCAATGATAAATTTGAAGTTTTTGTTGGTAAGAGAATAGATTCTAAAACAGAAGCCTGGCAGATGCCTCAGGGAGGTATAGATGATGGAGAGGTTCCAAGGGGGGCTGTTTTGCGCGAAATGAAGGAGGAGATAGGTACAGATAATGCTGAGATATTAGCCGAAACAAAGCAATGGTACCATTATGATTTGCCTTTTTATTTAATTAGCAAATTATGGAATGGTCGCTACAGAGGCCAAAGGCAAAAGTGGTTTTTATTAAAATATTTAGGGAAGGATAAAGATATCAAAATTGATAATGAACATCCAGAATTTGCATCTTGGAAGTGGGTTAAAATGGAGGAGTTACCACAAATCATTGTTCCTTTTAAAAAAAAATTATATATTTCAGTGATTGAAGAATTTCGTGATACAATTATATCTTTAAAAGAAAGTTAGATTTCATAATGAAGTATCAAGGTGTTCATCAACTTCATGACTTAATCTTTAGTATAAATAAACCTCTAATTGGTAAAAAAGGAGTGTATTACCAAAAGCTTCTTAAAGACTGGTCTAGGATTGTAGGAGAAGACCTAGCACGTGATACTATTCCCACTAAAATATCTTCTGTGAAACGTAAAAAAAATGTAGAAAATACTTTGTATTTAGCTACTAATAATGCGGCTTCTTCTGCGGAGTTAGTCTATCATATTGGGATTATAAAAGAGCAGATCAACAATTATTTTGGTTATGAATACATTAGGCAAATAAAGTTAACGCAAGCTATATTCAAAACTCAGCCTATACATGATATTCACTCTAGGAGATTGTCTTCTGATGAACTTATCAAGTTAAATGATCTTATGACTGGATACAATCAAGATGATGAAATAAAAGAGTCTTTAAAAAATCTTGCTACATCCATATTATCTAGTAAATTATAAAAAACTATAGAAAATGCTTGTATTTTTATTAAATTTCTTTACTTTGATAAAAGTACTAAGTTCAGTATATCTTAAAGCGTCCTTAGCTCAGCAGGATAGAGCAACAGATTTCTAATCTGTGGGTCAGGAGTTCGAATCTCTTAGGACGCGCCACAATTATCACTATATCTAAACTTCTAATGGTGATTTAGTTATAATCCTTACTTGTTTTATGTCACCAATTTGGTATATTTTATCAGTAGTAGAAGAAATTGGGTTCTAAAGTATGCTGATTTATAGCTTGTTTTTTTATGTGTTTGCCGCTCTTTTGGTTGTATCTTCTTTTGTGGTTATTCTGGTGAAAAATCCTGTTCATTCGATATTATGGTTGATCTTTGCTTTTTTTAATGCAGCAGGGTTATTTGTTTTGTTGGGGGCAGAGTTCCTTGCAGCAGTGTTGGTAATTGTTTATGTTGGGGCTGTGGCGGTTTTATTCCTATTTGTGGTGATGATGCTCAATGTAAATTTCACTAAGCTTAAGGAAGGTTTTCATAAATATGTTCCAATATGTTCTTTAATAGCTTTGGTTTTATTTGTTGATTTGTTTTTGGTGGTTACTAACTCTACAGATGCAGCACACAATACTGCGCTTAGTTTGCCTTTTGTCTATTTTTCTGGATTAACTAATACACATGCTATTGGCTCCGTCTTATACACCAGATTCATGCCAGTTTTCTTGATTGCTGGATTGATTCTATTAGTAGCAATGATAAGTGCTATTGTTTTAGCTTATCGTAGAAGAGAAAATGTTAAATCTCAAGATGCTAAAGAGCAGGTTTATAGAAGTGTAAAGGATTCTATAGAAGTCGTTAAAGTAGAGATTAGGAGAGGGGTTAGGTGATGGAACAGTTTTCTGTGGGGATCAATCATTATTTGGTTTTATCAGCAATAATCTTTATTATTGGAATTTGTGGAATTTTTCTTAATCGTAAAAACGTAATTATTATTCTTATGTCAATTGAATTAATGTTGCTTGCTGTGAATATAAATATGGTGGCGTTTTCGGTGTACTTAAGAGATTTAGGTGGACAAATTTTCACAATGTTTACGCTCACTGTGGCGGCAGCTGAAGCAGCAATAGGTTTAGCTATATTAGTGGTTTTTTATCGTAAAAAGAATTCTATAGAAATAGATGATATTAGTGAGTTAAAGGGATAATTTATGGATCTGATGGAGCATCTAGTATTTAATATAATTTTTATGCCATTGCTTGGTGCTTTTGCTAGCTATTTTGGTGGAAAGAAATTGGGAGATAGGTTTTCTCAAGTTATTTCATCTGTTTTTATGGTTAGTAGTGCTATTTTTTCTGTAGTAGTTTTTCAAGATGTAGTTTTTGAGAAAGCGATTTATCAAATACATTTATTAGATTGGATTCAAATAGGTGATCTTAAAAGCAATTGGAGTTTGTATGTTGATTCGGTAACTGCGGTTATGTTATTGGTGGTGACCAGTGTATCAGCAGTGGTACATTTATATTCTATTGGGTATATGATGGATGATAATTCAATTCCAAGATTTATGTCTTATTTATCATTATTTACTTTCTTTATGTTGATGTTAGTCACTTCTGATAATATTTTGCAATTATTTTTTGGTTGGGAAGGTGTAGGGCTTTGTTCTTATCTATTGATTGGTTTTTGGCATCATAAGCCTTCTGCAAATGCAGCGGCAATTAAAGCTTTTATAGTTAATAGAGTGGGTGATTTTGCATTTATGCTGGGGATTGCTACTTTATTTATGACTTTTGATACAATTCATTTTAAAGATATTTTTACCAAAGCTTCTCAAGGTGGTGTTAATGTTGATCTAATCTGCTTGTTGTTATTTATTGGTGCGATGGGCAAATCTGCTCAAATTGGATTGCATACATGGCTTGCTGATGCAATGGAGGGGCCAACCCCGGTTTCAGCATTAATTCATGCGGCTACTATGGTAACAGCTGGAGTATTTTTAGTAATTAGATTTTCTCCTCTTTTTGAATTATCTCCATCTGTATTAACGTTTATAACCTATATTGGTGCAATCACCGCTGCTTTTGCAGCTTCCATTGCCTTAGTACAAAATGATATTAAGAAAATTATTGCTTATTCAACTTGCAGCCAATTGGGATATATGTTCTTCGCTTGTGGAGTTGGAGCATATCCGGTTGCTTTGTTTCACCTTATGACTCATGCTTTTTTTAAGGCTTTATTATTTTTAGGAGCAGGAAATGTAATCCACTCTATGCATCATGAGCAAGATATAAGGAAAATGGGTGGATTATGGAATAAGGTTCCAGTTACCTATGGATTAATGTTAATAGGCTCTTTAGCCTTAGCAGGTATTTATCCTTTTGCAGGATATTTTTCTAAAGATCTGATTATAGAAGTGGCATATGCAAAAAATAGTAATGCAGGACTTATGGCATTTACTCTAGGATTGGTTGGAGCGGTTTTTACAGCTTTCTATTCTTGGAGATTGTTATTCTTAACCTTCCATGGAAAATGTCAATACAAAGACGCGCATGAAGCGCCTAGAATTATGATTTATCCCTTGTTTATTTTAGCTTTTGGAGCAATATTCTCTGGTGTGTTAGCAGTTAAAATGGGAATATTAACTTCTAAGTTCTGGGGAAGTTCTTTAGTTGTGTTGCCTATCATTGAGCAAACTGAGTCTATATCAGAGTTTGTAAAATTAATGCCATTGTTTTTGAGTGGTTTTGGAATATTAATGGCTTATTTATTCTATATAAAGCTATCTGAAATGGCTAAAATTTTTGCTCATTCATTCTCTGGTTTATATTTGGTATTGCAAAATAAATATTATATTGATGAGATATATAATTTTATATTTATACGTCCGTTTAAATATGTTTCAAATGCTCTATGGAAAATATGCGATGGAATGATTATTGATGACTTAGGACCTAATGGCGTAGCAAATATTTCAAATAAAATATCTGGAGTGATTGCCAAGGCCCAGTCCGGTTATATCTATCATTATATATTAGTGATGATTATAGGTTTGGTTTCTATAATTACTTATTATATAATTTTTTCCTCATAAATTTTTTCCTCATAAATTTTTTATTTTTAACTTCTTAGTAAAGAATTAATATTTTTTTCGGTATTCTTATTTGTTATTAAAATATCAATAGGAGAGAAAGATATGGTATTAACAAAAACACAATTAGCAGAGGCTAATCAAAAGGCAGCTGAAATAAATAAAAATTTAGCTCATCTTCCTGACAATATTAGAGCCTTTAGAATATTGGAAGCATATAAAGGTGCTTCTCCTGAGCAATTATCAGAATTAGGACTTTCGCAAACTAGCACTCCTCAAGCTCCTACTCCCATTGCTTCTAAAAAAATCGTGGAGAAGTTAACTGCAAAAGATTTTGCAAAACCAGTTAATGATATTAAAGGAGGAATACGTAGCCTTGCACCTCAGGGTATTATTGAGGGAAATTTTCTTAGCCTAGCCGCTAATGAAGGTAATCCAGAGGCGGTTACAAAATTATTGCAACAATTTATACAGCCCCCCGAAGGTGCTCTCACTTTATCTGAAGATCAAAAGCAGAAGGCGTTGGAAGTTGGATTTCTAGAGTTATTAAAATCTGCACATTCTATACGTACAAAATACTCTTCCCAATTGGAAGTGGCTAGAGAAAAGAAGAACGCAATTGAGGCGGAGAATTCTAGAATTGATGTTTTAGAGACAATAGAGGGCATAAATGATAAAATTGTTGAGCTTAAATTAGATAGGCAAGAGTTAGATGAAAAGATTAAGGAGATAGGACAGAGAAGGCTTCTGGGAGGACAAAAAAGAAAATTAATAAAAGAAGAATCTATTAAATTTATAAAGAATTCTAGAGAAGAAATTACTACAGAGGCAGAGCAAGAATATTTAAGATTAGAGCGGCTTAATATAAAGGCTCATAAAAATTTAGGCGATGCGATAGGAAAATATGGAACGGTTGGAGTTAATTTTGAAAGTACCAATATAATAGAGGCCTTGAATGAACAAACAGGAGTTTTGAAGGGTGGGTTAGCTAAAAAAATAGACACACGACGAGCAGTAAAAAAATTTATTACTTCTGCAAAAGATTTACAAAAGACTTTTGCTTCAAAATCAAATTCTTCTACAAAAAAAATTGAGAAAACAACAATCTTATCGGATTTATCTCCTGAATTAAGTGATGACCTAAAAAAATCAGTAGAAAATTATACTAACGCTACAAAAGAAAATAAAGAAATAAAAAAAACAGCAATGAAGCAGGTCCTGCTTTTTGAATTGGGATATAGGTCAGCAAGACTGCAGTTACTAAAGGATAAGCTTCCTGAAGGAGTTTTAAAAGATAATATGGATTCTTATATTAAAGAAGCAAATGAATATCAGATATATAAGGCGCTTGGGCTAAAAGAAGACGAAAATCCACCAATGACCATGGAGATGGATAAGCGTCTTATTACTGAAGAGTTAAAGCAGTTAGTAAATGAAGAGATACCACTAGTTGAGGCGAGAGATATTTCTCAAGCAGAAGCAGAAAATGAAGTAAAAGATATTCTTCAAGAAATAGGAGTGTCTTCAAATGTAACGGGTCTTGCAGACAAAGTTCAAGGTGAAGAAATAGATCGTAAATCGGCTTTAGATATTGCGAATAAAGATAAGTCTATAAATCAGGCTGAGACGTCTCAAACGCAACCTGCTCATGAAGAAGGGGATAAGTTATTTTCTGCCTTAAAGAATTTTATGCTGAATGTTGACGCAGAGAGAAAAAACAATTCTAAATTTTTAGAAGAACAGTCTCCAGATTCAGAAAAGAAAGGAAAGTTAGATAGTATGATGTTGAAATTTAAAACAGAAAGCGGGCTAGAAGATAAGCAAATGCAAAAAACTCGACCAATGTTAATTGAGGCTGCTAAAAAAATACCTCAAGCTGGTTTTAAAGCATGGTTAACTGAGCTTGAAAACAAGATAAGAAAGAGCTTGGGAATGGAACTGAAAGAAGTTAAGTCTCAGGACAAAAGAATAGAACAATATGTAGAAAAAAAACTTGTTGAGAATTTAAGAAAGGCATTAAATCCTGATGATTTTTTTGAAAAAAATAACTCATCTAGTATAAAGAAAATTATGAGTAAAAACAAAGGAAGAAGTCAGTAATTATATTATAAAATATTTTAGACATTTATTAATCTTTATGATAGTTCTTATTTAATAAAATTTACTAAGATTAAAATTAAAAATGCCTAAATATAAAATTACTATTGAATATGATGGTACAGGAATTTATGGCTGGCAGCGCCAAGCTGAAGGTCCTTCTGTGCAGCAATTCATAGAAGAGGCCATAGAAAAATTCTCAAAAGAAAAGGTTAATATTTATGTGGCTGGTAGAACAGATGCAGGGGTGCACGCTTTGGGCCAAGTTGCCCATTTTGAGCTTAAAGATGAATATCCAGAATATGTAGTGCAAAGATCAATAAATCATTTTCTAAAGCCTAATAGAATCATAATACTTGACTGTCAAAAAGTTGATAATGAATTTCATGCTAGGTTTTCCGCCAAGAAACGTAATTACCAATATATAATTATTAATAGGTCTGTGCCTAGTGTATTAGATGTTAATAGAGCTTGGCATATACGTTCTAAGTTAGATGTAGAGAAAATGCAGGAAGCGGCTAATCATTTGGTTGGAATGCATGATTTTACAAGTTTTAGAGCTGCAAATTGTCAAGCCAAATCTCCAGTGAAGCAAATTGATGAAATAAAAATATATAGAGAGGGAGAGAGAATTATTTTTAACCTTAGGGCGTCTTCTTTTCTTTATCATATGGTACGTAATATAGTGGGGAGTTTGCAGATGGTTGGATTAGGTCAATGGAATGTGGATGATATTAAGTTAGTTCTTGAATTAAAGGATCGTTCTAAAGCTGGAGTTACTGCCCCTCCTCATGGACTGTATTTTACTAAAGTAGAATACTAATGTGATATATTATAAATGATTTTACTTCTAATTGTTAAATAAAACTCTGAAATATCCCTCTGATTATAAAATATCATAGTTATTCTATTGTTTTGTAATAAAAGTTAATCTTTATTTAACTTATGTCGTTTAAATTTATATGCAAATTCGGTTAAGTGTAATAACTAATTGTAAGTCGCTTTACAATAGAAAAAGGAGAGATAGCGCGTGCCCAAAAGTAATACATCAGAAATGTTAGTTCTAGCAGTAGATAGTGGTTCAGGCAGTGTGAAATTTGGAGAGGCTATTATTGACAGAAAAACAGGAGAGACTAAATCTGTTGATTATTATGGAGCTTCTATGCCTCTTGCAAAAGACTTGACAGAAAATGGATTAATGCATGAAATAGAAAAAAATGGTGTTATTCAAAATGCTTATGATGAAAAGGGTAACCTTCTTCATATGTCTGAACTTTTTTATGCATCTCCATATTCTGAAGAAGCGGTGCAAAAGCGAAATCAATCCTCTAAGGAGATATATGATAAATATGGAAATAAGTTTTCGGAGGAAATCAAAGAGCATTATCTTAATACAATGATAGATGCTATAAAAAAAATTAAAGAAGCTAATCCATCAAAAAAAATAGGCTTTAGATTGATTGGTACCGCAGCTTTAAGAAAAGCAGATAATGCACCAGAGCTATTGGGTGAATTAGCTCAAAGGCTTGAAGAGCAGGGAGTTGCTGATATTGATTTAAAAGTTATTTCTCAAAAAGAAGAGGGGATATATGCTTTTAAAAGCGCAAAAGAACAAGTATCACATGAAAAAGTAGTGGTATTAGATGCTGGAGGTGGAAGTAGACAATTTACTAGAGAGAATGATACTAAGAAAACTTTTGACGTGGTTGGGGATGCATTTTCTTCTGCTGCTGCAAGAGATACTGTTGCAGGTTTAGTAAAATTGTCAGAAGGACAGTCTATTTATCCATTCACTGGTGATACGAGAGCATCTATAGATGCTCTCAAAGGTAATTTTAACTTGAGGGAATCTGAATGGATTGATCAAGAAATAAATTCAGGAGCAAAGGTAGTAGGTGCTGGAAATATATATAACTCTGTATTATCTTTACTGCATCACAATAATCTAAAATCACCTGAAGATAAGAGTTATACAAAGCAAAATGTTGAGCAATTGATTGGTTTATTGAGTAACAAGTCTTTAGATGAAGTTAAGAAATTGGTTCCTAGTGGAGATCACGCGTTTATAGAGAATATACTCACAAATTTAATGTTGGTGACAGCAACTATGGAAACACATAACATTCCTAAAATTGATGTTGTGAAAGTTTCAAATTCTCAGGCATTAGTTTCAGAAGTTGCAAAAAAATCTGCAGAAGAATATAAAGGTAATGAATCTAAAAAAAATAGAGCAAAAGCAGATTTTAGAGCGGCGCAAAGGGCGAAACAAAAGATTCGAACAGTGAATGCTTTTAAATCAGAAGGTAAAGCCCCTCCAACTGTTGGATTAGAAGGGGTAACACCTCAAGCTTTCTCTTCTCAATTTGAAATAGCAGAAGGATCTAAGGCACCTCAAGTAATGATCTCAGGAGATTATATATCTGAAGGGAATAAACAAGCCCCTAATTATGAAGTAACAAGTGGTGCATTACCACTATTACAAGCGATAAATCATTATACAGGAAATTGGTTTGGTAAGATTGCTGGAGCAATAGGTTTTACGGTAGGTTCAGGTGGGGGTGCCACAGTGATTCCAGAGAGGGGAAGTGAGGCAAATACTGTGTTTCCTCCAGAGGAGAGTTCTAAGGAAAATTTTTTTCCTACTGCTCATCTTGATGAGGTTACTAGGAGCACAGAACAATGGAATAAGAGCAAAATAGAATCTGAGTCCGTATTATTCAAGCTAAAGTCAGGTGTGTTTGCTAAAGAAAATCCTGTTAATAGAAAAGAAAGAAGAGAAGTAAATAAGATAGCACAAAGAAGAAATAAGGCGCGTCTTTCTAGATAATAACAAATCTTGCTGCGTAACTTGGAGTTCATCATCTTAGAAAAGCTCTTTATTGTTTGAATTAAATAGACTTGGTTGAGTTTTTTAGTATAATCCTTATTTAAAGAACTCTTTTTAGAAAGGCGTATTGTGTCTAAAAATTATTATATAACTTCTGCCATTTATTACGTTAATGATGCACCGCATATTGGTCATGCATACACGAGTTTAGCTTGTGATGTTATGGCAAGATTCATGCGTATGTCTGGGGTTAAAGTACATTTTTTAACGGGTGCTGATGAGCATGGACAGAAGGTGGAGAAGTCTGCTAAAATAAAAGGTGTTGATCCGCAGAAATTTACTGATGAAGTTTCGCAGAGGTTTAGAGATTTATCGTCGTTATTAAATTTATCTAATGATGATTTTATTCGCACTACTGAAGGGAGGCATAAAGAAGGAGCTAAGGCTTTATGGAGTAAATTAGTAGAGAATGGTTATATTTATTTAGATAAATATGCTGGCTGGTATGCAATGCGTGATGAGGCATTTTATACGGAGTCTGAGTTGGTTGATGGTAAAGCTCCAACAGGCGCAGAAGTAGAATGGATAGAAGAGCCTAGCTATTTTTTTGCTCTGTCAAAATTTCAAGATAAGTTACTTAAGTTTTACGAAAATAATCCTAATTTTATTGAGCCAGTATCGCGTCGCAATGAGGTGATCAATTTTGTAAAAAGTGGCTTATTTGATTTGTCGGTATCGCGCACTAGTTTTAAATGGGGAATAAAAGTTCCAGGAGATTCAGATCACGTGATGTATGTATGGTTAGATGCTCTTGTTAATTATATTTCTGCTTTAGGCTATCCAAACAACACAGAGTTATATAATGATTTCTGGCCAGCTGATCTACATATTATAGGTAAGGATATTTTAAGGTTTCACGCTATATATTGGCCAGCTTTTCTAATGGCTGCAGATGTTCCCTTGCCTAAAAAAATTCTTGCTCATGGGTGGTGGACTAATGAAGGACAGAAAATTTCTAAATCTCTTGGTAATGTTATCGATCCTGTGGATTTAGTTGAAGAATTTGGGCTGGATCAAACCAGATATTTTTTAATGCGTGAGGTTCCATTTGGTCAGGATGGAAATTTTTCTAAACTTAATATGCAAAATAGAGTGAATAGTGAACTTGCTAATAATATAGGGAATCTTGCTCAACGAACTCTAGCTTTTATTAATAAAAATGCTGATGCAAGAATTCCTGATGTAAATATAGATAAAATGTATCAGAATCCATTGCTTAATGGTTTAAAAGATAAAGTTAGTGCTTATCAAGAATTTATGTTGTCTCAAAAATTCAGTCATGCTTTAGATGTTGTTATTGGTATAGCTAGCGATGCTAATTTATTCATTGATGATCAGGCTCCTTGGGCTTTGCGTAAGACAGATCATGGCAAAATGTTAGAGGTGTTATATATATTAGTAGAAATGATTCGCTATATAGGATTGCTTTTGTTGCCTTTCATACCTGATTCCATGGAAAAGCTTCTTACTCAATTAGGAGTGGAGGATAAGTCTTTTGAAAGTGTAAGCATAGAACATGCATTGAAGCCAGGAAGCGAGCTTCCTGTTCCGCAAGGAATTTTCCCAAGAATTGTATAGTATTATATTTATCATTATTGTAGTCTTGTAGTAGGGGGATTAATCATTTGATGTTCCTAAGTTTTTCTTTTATAATATCTTTTTTAAGGTAGGTTTTATGATTATGAGAAATGGATTAAAAGGTTACGTTAGGTTTATAGGTTTAGTGTTTTTTGCTGCTATATTTCAAGTTAACGCTTTGGCTGAGATTCCACCTAGAGCTAGGGCTGTAAAGCTTAGGTCGGTAGAGAGTTTAGTTCCTAGTTCTTTGTTTAAGTCTTCAAGAAGAATGGAGTTTTTTTCAAATATTAGGAATAGAGGGAATGATCAATTTAAGAATAATATCGATGTTAGATTTAAAAAGGTTATGATTATTGATCCTAAGAAGAAAGAAAAAAGACCGGCTTTTAATGATAACCCAGTTTCTTTGCAAGAGATAGAAAATGTATCTAGGGAATTTGTATCAGATTTAGAGAATCGAGAAAATGAGTTGAAAAAGCGTGAAAAAGCAGCTTAAGCTTTTCTAGAATAGTTCTAAAAGCATTGAAATTTCTTTCCTCTAAAAGAAATAGTTGAATATTTATATTATTATAAATATTATTTGTGAGTGTTTTAGTAAGTTAATTTAAGTTCTTTCTCTTTCATATTTTACATTTACATAAAATAGTGTTAAAACAAGGGTTGCTTTTCTGTTCAATTGCTAAATTAAAGGAATTATTATATGGAAAGATTTCCAATTACATTAAAAAGTCATCAAAAATTAATTGAAGAAATAAAAACTCTTAAATCTATTGAGCGGCCTGCGGTAATTCAAGCTATTGCAGAGGCTAGGGAATTAGGGGATTTGTCAGAGAATGCTGAATATCATGCAGCTAGAGAAAAGCAAGGATTTATTGAAGGCAGGATAATGGATTTAGAAAGCAAAAGCTCTAGAGCTGAGGTGATTGATATTTCTAAAATGTCTGGACCTACTGTGAAATTTGGTGCTACTGTAAAATTAATTGACGAAGATACTGAAGAATCTTTTTCTTATACTATAGTTGGTGAATATGAAGCTGACTTAACTAAAAATAGACTTTCTATTTTTTCACCTATTGCTAGAGCTTTAATTGGAAAAAACGAGGGAGATTCTGTTGATGTAGTCACTCCTAAAGGAATTCGTACATATGAAATAGAAAAAGTAGAATACGTAGAGCTAGATGACTAGAGTTGGAGAATAAAATGATTAGAGTACTAAGTATTATATTATTAGGGGTTGTTGTAGCTTGTAGCCCTACTATAGAAAGGGGAGACGCAGAATACAAACCTCAAACCCCAGAAGATCGTCGTGAAAATGATATGAAAAGCTTAGTTACTAAAAGTGATGATCCAATAGTCATTTATGGTGGCAAGAAGAGTTCAGATCCGGGTGGTGGAACAGGATTTTCTGGTGGCTATTTATGGAGAGCAGCTCTTGATAGTATTTCTTTTATGCCTCTTATTTCTGTAGATGCAAATAGTGGTGTTATTCTAACGGATTGGTACGCGTCTCCTCAGACTCCGAATGAAAAGTTTAAGTTTAACATTTTGGTTTTAAGTTCAGAGTTGCAAATTAACTCAATAAAAGTTAGTGCCTTTAGGAAAGTTCAGACTGTTTCCGGGCAGTGGAAATCAGCTGAGGTCAGCAAAGAATTAGTTCGCACTGTTGAAGATAATATCTTAAAAAGAGCTATTGCTTTGAAAGCAAAAGCAAGTAATTAATTAGGTGCTATATGTCTAATTATGATCATAAAGTTATAGAGAAAAAGTGGCAAAATTATTGGCAGGAAAAGCAGTTATATTCGGCCAATATAGATAAAAACAAGCCAAAGTGTTATATACTAGAAATGCTTCCATACCCTTCTGGAAAGTTACATATGGGGCATGTTAGGAACTATACTATAGGTGATGTTTTTGCTCGATTTAAAAGATCTAACGGATTTAATGTGCTTCACCCCATAGGGTGGGATTCTTTTGGATTGCCTGCTGAGAATGCGGCTATTGAGAATAAATGTCATCCTCATGATTGGACCATTGATAATATTTCTCAGATGAGAGAAGGTTTTAAGTCGATTGGATTTTCTTATGATTGGAATCGGGAAATTAGCACTTGTTTTTCTAGTTATTACAAGCATGAACAGGAGATCTTTATTGATTTCTTTCAAAATAAAATAGCTTATCAAAAAGAATCTTTTGTTAATTGGGATCCAGTTGACAATACGGTGCTTGCTAATGAGCAAGTTGTAGATGGAAAAGGGTGGCGTTCTGGTGCAGTTGTTGAGAAAAAGAAATTACGTCAATGGTTTCTTCGTACTAGCGATTATGTTGAAGAGTTATTACCAAGTAACAGCAAATTAGAGAATTGGCCAGATTCAGTGAAGTCCATTCAGGAAAAATGGATTGGGAAATCTCAAGGAGCTTTAATTAATTTTAAAATTGAAAATAGGTCAGATGCTATTGAGGTTTTTACTACTAGGGCTGACACTTTGTATGGAGCTAGTTTTATTGTTTTATCGCCTCACCATCCTTTACTAGATGAGTTACCTAATAAAACCACAGAGTTAAAAGATTTTATTAGTGAATGCGATAAAATTGGGACTGCAGAAGATGTAATTGAGAAAGTAGAAAAAAGAGGTGTTTCTCTTAATTTAAATGTTGTTCACCCATTTACTAAGAAATTACTTCCTATTTATGTAGCTAATTATGTCTTAATGGAGTATGGAACTGGGGCTGTTTTTGGCTGCCCTGCGCATGATTCTCGTGATCATGAGTTTGCCTTGAAATATAAATTACCTATCTTGCCTGTAGTAAAAGCTGAAGAAAACTGGAATTATAATCTAAAGCCCTATATTGGTGATGGTATTATTTTTAATTCTGATTTTCTAAATAATCTTACAATTGGAAAAGCAAAAAAAGCTTCTATTTCTAGATTAGTTGAACTTGATGCCGGTAAGAAAGTTATTAGTTACCGTATGAGAGATTGGGGAGTCTCTAGGCAAAGATATTGGGGGTGCCCAATTCCTATGATTCACTGCGATTATTGTGGAGTTGTCCCAGTTCCTAAGGCTGATTTGCCGGTAAAGTTACCAGAAGATGTTGAGTTTTTAGGAACTGGGAATTCTCTAGATAGTCATCCAAGTTGGAAATATGTTAAATGCCCAGAATGTAATGCTGATGCTTTAAGAGAAACAGATACTTTTGATACTTTTTTTGAATCATCTTGGTATTTTCTTCGTTATTGTTCGCCTCACTTATCAGAGCGATTTGCATCTGAGGAAGATATAAATTATTGGATGCCTGTTGATCAATATATTGGTGGAATTGAGCATGCTGCAATGCATCTTCTTTATGCAAGATTTTTTATGAAGGCTATGAAATCATGCGGTTTAATTGAAATTGAAGAGCCATTTACTTCATTACTTACGCAAGGAATGGTGTTGCATGTTACCTATAAAAATAAGGAGGGTAGGTGGATATACCCTGAAGAAGCTGCGTTATGTGATGGTGTAACCGTTGGGCGTAGTGAAAAGATGAGTAAGTCTAAAAAAAATATAGTTAGTCCTACAGAAATTATAGCTAAGTATGGTGCTGATACTGCTAGGCTATTTATGATTTCAGATAGTCCGCCAGAAAAAGATTTAGAATGGAGTGATAGTGGAGTAGAAGGTGCATATAAATATTTGGCCAGGTTGTGGCGTTTTGTTGATGAGATACAAGAAATAGAAAAAGCATCTAATGATATTGGTCAAGAGCAACAAAAGACCAGAGAAAAAATTCATAAGTTACTTAAACACATTAGTGATAATTATCAATCTCTATCTCTTAATGTTGTAGTAGCAGGCATTAGGGAGTTATCCAACATTATTTTTACAATTCCTAAAATAAAGGATAATCAAAAGATTATATCTGAGGGGATAACGATCTTATTAAAAGTATTATTTCCAATTACTCCTCATATTGCTGAAGAATTATGGCAGAAAATGGGAGGAGAAGATTCTTTGGATAAAGTTTCTTGGCCTAAAGCTGATCCTAGCTTATTGGAAAGTAGTCTAGTAACAATTGCAGTTCAGGTGAACGGAAAATTGCGCTCTACTCTAGAAGTATCTCCTGAAGCAACAAAAGAGCAAATACAAGACTTAGCTTTAGCCATACCAAATGTTAAGAAATTTATAGTAGGGGATGAGATAAAAAAGGTAATTCTCGTTCCAAATAAGATTCTTAATATAGTGGTGTAAGTTATGCAAATAATTAGATATGTGGCAATACTATTTTTTGTTGTTTCTTGTGGGTTTAAGCCAATGTTAGCTAAAAATTCTGGAGGAGAACAGGATCTTGAGTTAATAAAATTATTTAAAGTAGAAGGGCCAAATCAACCCAAGATACAAAGATTAATTTCAGAAGGTTTAGGTGAAGATTTTGGAACTTCTCCTATTTATAATCTTACTATAAATGTAAGTAATGAACTTATTGCTGTAGGTACGCTTAAGGATAGTATATCTACTCGTTATAAGGTTAAGGTTAATTTTCAATATCAATTAACTGAAATAGATACTCAAGAAACCATTGATGAAGGAAGCATATATTTATACAGTAGTTATGATGTAGGTGAATCAGAATTTGCTAACTATATAGCAGAGCGTTATACTAATGATAATATTATAAAAGAATTATGTGAAGAGTTAAAAAGTCGTTTAATATTAGTGTTATCAGCAAGGAGTGAGTAGTTGAAAATCCCTCCTAAGGACATAGATAAATTTATTCTAAATGTTCCAAAATCAACAAAAGCAGTTTTGCTATATGGTCCTGATAATGGTTTGGTTAGGATGAGAATGGATTTACTTAGAAAAGCCAGGAATCTTATTCAGAAATTTAATTATGATCAAATTAAAAATAACCCAATAATTCTACTAGATCATTTGAGCTCTCAAAGCTTGTTTCTAAAAGATTCATCTAAGGAGAAAATGATTTCTATTGAATGTAACGGTGCTGGTTTCACAGAGAGTTGTAGAGACTTGTTAAAAGGTAAAACATATCAAGGATTATTAGTATTTTATGCTGGTGATTTGGGAACTGATTCTGCTTTAAGAAAGTTTTTTGAATCTAATAATAATGTTGCTGCAGTAGCTTGCTACAGAGACGATGCTGTGTCAATTACTGTTCTTATTCAACAGATATTTAAGAAAAAGCAAATAAATATTGAACGTTCTGCTATTCAGTTGCTAGTAAATTCTATTACTACTGGTGATAGGATGTTAATTATAAATGAAATTGAAAAAATTTGTTTGTTTCTAGGTGATAAAAAGAGTGTTGTAGAAGAAGATCTGCAAGGATATTTGGATTCACAAGGTGAGGTTACGCTTGATAAACTATGTTATAAAATATCTTTGAAAGAACAACAAGACCTTGAATCTTTATTAATTAAATTACAAAACTCAGGATATAATTTAGTTTCAATAATTAGAGTTATTATTCGTCATTTTTATCGATTATATCAAGTTAAGCATTTGATAACGCAAGGTAAAACAGATCAGCAAGCAATGTCCAGTTTATTCCCGCCAGTATTTTTTAAGCAAGTGAATGATTTTAATAGAAGTTTAAGGCTGTGGGATGATAAGCAATTGCTTACTAGACTCAATGACTTAACAGAATTAGAAATGCTAGCAAAAAAAGATATATTAACAGCAGAGTTGATGTTTAAAAATATAGTTCTTAACTAACTGTCTAAGCTTAGTCTTTCTTGACATTTTCTTTTATATCTTTATGTTATTAACTGTCTATAATCAATTTTAATAACATTTTAAAAATTTTTAGGAGTTTTATGACTAGAACATTGTCTATTATTAAACCTGATGCTACAGAACGTAATATCACAGGAAAAGTAAATACTATTATTGAAGCTGCAGGGTTTCGTATCATTGCTCAAAAAAGAGTTTTGCTAAGCAAGGCTCAAGCTGAAGAGTTTTATGAGGTTCATAAAGAGCGTCCTTTTTTCAATGATTTAGTTAGTTTTATGACTTCTGGTCCCGTTGTAGTTCAGGTATTAGAAGCAGAAAATGCAGTGCCTCTATATCGTCAAGTAATGGGAGCAACTAACCCTAAAGATGCTGAAGCTGGTACTATTCGTAAAGAACTAGCGGTGGATATAGAAAGAAACACTGTTCACGGCTCAGATAGTGATGAAAATGCAGCTATTGAGATTAATTTCTTCTTTGACCCAAACGAGATCGTTGGTTAATTAAATCCCTATCATCCTCGAACGTTCTTGTTCGGGGATATATTCTTCTTATATATAATATAATTTTTAAGAGTAATAGGTTATGTTGTTATCCCTAAAAATTAGAGATAACAACACTTTATTGCTTGATGCTATTTTTTATTAAGAGCTTGTCCTAAAATATCGCCCAAGCTTGCTCCGGTACTTCCAGAGTCAGATCCAGAATACTCAGCGATAGCTTTTTTATGTTCATCGTCTTCTAAAGCTTTAATAGATAAAGAAACTACTTTTGTAGTTGAGTTAAAGCTTTTTACTTTTCCTTCCACTTCATCGCCAATACTGAATAAATCACATTTTTGATTATCTTTATTTGAGGATAAGTCGATCTTTTTAACTAACCCAGAAATTTCTTCGGTAATTTCTAAGATTATAGAATCATCTTTAACTTCAGTAACTTTACCTTTGACTATTTGCCCTTTTTTATATTCAGAGCTTGCTTTAGAAGCTGCTGATTCTTCAGTAAGCTGTTTAATACCAAGACTAATTCTTTCTTTTTCAACATCAATTGCTAAAACTTTCACATCAATCATTTGTTCTTTTTGATATTGTTTTAACTTATCGATATTGTCTTCTTCCCATGAAAGGTCCGATAAATGAACTAATCCATCAATATCATTGTTAAATCCAACGAATAAACCAAAATCAACAATGTTTTTTACTTCGCCTTGTAATACTGTTCCAACAGGGTGTTTTTCAGCAAATGACGCCCAAGGATTATCAATGCATTGTTTCATGCCTAAAGAAATACGATGTTTTGTCGCATCGATATCAAGAATGATGAATTCAACTTCCTGACCAAGGTTTACCATTTTCTTAGGATGGATATTGTTTTTAGTCCAGCTAACTTCCGATACATGAACTAAACCTTCAATACCTGGTTCAAGTTCAATAAACACACCATAGTCTGTAATGTTAGTAACTTTCCCGCTCATTCTTGAGCCTTTAGGATATTTACTTTCAATGCTTTGCCATGGATTGTTTTCTAATTGTTTCATGCCTAGAGAGATGCGTTTGCTTTCTTCGTTAAATTTAATAACTTTAACATTAACCACTTGTCCTAAAGTTAAAACTTCAGAAGGATGGTTGATTCTACCCCAAGAAATATCAGTAACATGTAATAATCCATCAACGCTACCTAAGTCAATAAATGCACCATAATCTGTGATGTTTTTAACAACACCTTCAAGAACTTGATTTTCTTTTATGTTAGCAAGTAATTCATGACGAGCTTCTTCTCTTGAACCTTCTAGAATTGCTCTACGAGAAACAACAACATTTCCTTGTTCGCGGTCAATTTTTAGAATCATAAAGGGTTGCGTAATCCCCATTAGAGGAGTGATATCTTTTATCGGTCTGATATCAACCTGACTTCCAGGTAAGAAAGCAACAATACCGTTAAGGTCAACAGTGTAACCCCCTGTACCCTTTCCAAAGATGGTAGCAGTTACTGTTTCTCCTTTTTCTAAAGCTCCTTCAAGCACTGCCCAGTATTTTTCACGAATAGCTTTTTCTCTACTTAAGATGGTTTTACCACCTCTGCTTTCCATTTTATCTACATATACTTCGACTTTATCGCCTATATTTAATTCTGGCATTTCTCCGTCGAACATGAATTCTTTTAAAGGCACTTGACCTTCATTTTTTGCGCCAACATCCACTGTTGCGCACTCATTATCTAAACGAATAATTTCACCGAAAACTAAGCTACCTTCTTTTATGTTATGATGTACTGCGTTTGCGAGTAAATCAGCGAAGACTTCGTTTGTTTTAAAATTTTCAATGATATCGGTATTTTCTCTGAATCTTTCCTTCGATAATTTGGCCATATATTTAATGTACCTTTACATAAAGAACTTGGGAGTTCTTTTTACTAGATGTTAATAAAGAACTTGATATCCTTGGGTGGATTCAAGCAGTAATTTTCTTATAGCTTCTAAGATGAAAGCGTTAAGATGATGAAGTATAATATTTATTACTTAATTAGTCAAAGAAAATACTTGAATTTTATAATAGATTCTGTTTGTAGTGTTGTTTTCTATAGTTAAGTGCTTCTGATATATGTGCTTTGTTGATGTCTACTTCGCCAGCTAAGTCTGCTATTGATCTAGCAAGTTTTAAGATTCTATTATATCCACGCATTGATAGTTTCAATTTATCTGCTGCATTATTGAGGAGCGTTTTTGCTTCTGCCGTAGGTTCAGCAAATTCTTTGATTAGATTGCCATGTAACTCTGAATTATTTTTTATTCCATAATTTTTATACCTAGCTTCTTGTAGATCTCTAGACATTTGCACACGCTTTGCAATATTTTGAGAGCTTTCTGCCTCTTTACTATGGAGGATATCATCGATGGAGCTAGTATTAACCTCTAGATAAATATCAATGCGATCAAAAAATGGGCCTGATATTTTGCTTTGGTAATCTGTTCCACAACGTGGAGCTTTGTTGCATTCTCTTTCTCCATCTCCTAAAAATCCACAACGACATGGATTCATAGCAGCAATGAGCTGAAATTTAGCTGGGTAAGTTACATGATAATTAGCGCGTGAAATATTCACTTTTCCTTCTTCCAAAGGTTGACGAAGAGAATCTACCACTGCTCTTGGGAATTCAGGCAGTTCATCTAAGAATAATACTCCATTATGAGCAAGAGATATTTCACCAGGCATAACTCTTTTGTTTGCTCCTCCCCCCACCATGGCAGGCATAGAACAAGAATGATGTGGTGCTCTAAAAGGACGGGTGGTTTTTAAGTTACCATCGTTAATATCTCCAGCAATGCTGGAGATCATACTGCATTCTAATATTTCACCGGGTGTCATAGCTGGCAAAATACTTGGCATTCTTGCAGCGAGCATTGACTTTCCTGCTCCAGGCGCTCCGGCCATTAGCATATTATGTCCACCGCTGGCTGCAATCTCTAAAGCTCTTTTTGCAGTTTCTTGTCCTTTAACATCTTTTAAATCTAGCATATGTGAGAAAGGGGTTTTATTTTCAGTTATTTTTGGCTGAGCGATGCATTGCCTTTCTTTTAAATGATTAATCAATTGGATAATATTTGCAGCGGCAATTATATTGTTATTACCAGACCAGGCTGCTTCTTGGCCATTGGCTTCGGGGCATATTATTCCACAATTACGTTGATTAGCCCCGATAGCTGCGGGCAAAATTCCATTTACTGGAATTAATCCTCCATCTAATGCTAATTCTCCTAAGATAAGATAATCTTTCACTTCTTCAGATTTAATAACTCCCATATTGATGAGCAATCCAAGAGCAATTGGTAAATCGAAATGACTGCCTTCTTTTACTAAATCAGCAGGAGAGAGATTCACAATGATTCTTTGAGCCGGTAGCATTAATCCAATGGAATGAAGAGCGGCACGAATACGCTCTTTAGATTCAGCAATAGTTTTATCTGGAAGACCAACTAAAGAAAAAGCTGGCATGCCTGGAGAGAAATGAACTTGAACATTAACATCTACTGCTTCAATTCCATGAAAAGTAACTGTGTTTATATGCGCTACCATTGTTAGCATCCTTGCTATAGTATTTGTAGTAACCTCAAAATAGCTAGGCAATTTCTATTTGTAAATTATTATTATAGGTTTTGATAAATAAAGTTATTTGTGGTTGTTAAGAGCTATGGGAAGTTACTTCTGCAGAAATTTCGCCCAGGACTATAACAAGATGTCCTTCAGAATTGATATATGAGTGAATTTTAATTCCATCTATGGTAGTTAAATGACTTGGGTGTTGCCCTCTAACTAATCCATTCAGTCCTCTATGTTTACTGCTGGCTTCATCTCTAGAGGTGGTGTGGAAGTTAATATCAAAACTCCCCCCTTCAATATTAGTTGAGCCATTCAGGTTTTGATATGCTAAAATATTTCCTCTTTCTGTGTTCGTGCCAATGTCACGTGTGTCTGGGCCAAGAGCATCAATAATCATTTCTCCAATGCTAAGATTATTATCATCTTCTTCTGATAGTCCTCCGTATATTGCGGGAAATTCACTAAAGAGTTGAGATACCCAATGTTCAGGAATTTCCTGTTGATCTTCATTTTGTTGTGCTTGTTGCTGATTATATTCATCCAGCTCTTCTGGAGACATTTTACCTCCACCATCATCTTGATTATCTACTTCCTTCTTGTTCTCATCATTGCCGGTAAAGAATTTTTGTACATTTTTTCCAAAATGTTCAAAACCACCTTCTACATTATGGGCTGCATCTTTTATGGTTTTTCCTATACCCTCTATTCCATCTTGTATTCTTTCAGGAATATTCCTAGGGGCAACTCCATGAATGGGGTGTTCAGGATCAGCAATTCCTGTAGATCTTAAAATTCTTGCTATAGGGGGAGTGTCAACAATGTGTTCTAAGAACCAAGCAAGGTCATCCGTATAAGTAACAAAGAAGGTTTCGGCAAGATCTGCGGTTCTATAAATTCCAGCAAGCACATATAATCTATTTTGAGGGGTAAGAGAAATCCTAGTCATTCCCATATTCATAGCGGCGAATATTCCATGAGTTAGAAATTCTATAGTCCCTACAATAAAATTTTCTGTAAGCATTGCTACATATTCTATTCTTCTCATATTCCCAGTGTTTGGCATAGGGCATCTATCCATCGCATGATCATAAAGTTCATCGGCAGTGGTGACGGCTCTTGCAGCCACATCAGCAGCTACAAATCCTCTATTAACAAAGCGGTTTATTGCTGTTGCTCTTTGTCCTAGAATGGTTGTTGAGGTGAGTCTAATAATAGTACTAAATACTGCTAAAGTAGGAGCTACAGCATCTCCAATATTTTCAGCTATTTGATGTGATACTGGGTTATGACGACCATCAAAATCTGGTCTTCTTCCAAATATGGCATTGCAGAGAAAAGTTACCATACAAAATGCACTAAGCATTAAAACAGGAAACATAGTTGCATAATATAAATAATCAGTGCCTTCCTCCTCTGTTGGATAAGGATCAGAACTGGAGGATGCTACGCTTGCGCTATTAGAGCTTATGGGGAGATATCTTAGGGTTATAACAAGCGGCACAAAGGATATCATGCTAGGTAGATAGTCAGAAACTACTGAAGATGAAGGACGTTCACCTGGTTCTTCTTTTTCATCATCTTTTGCATTGTCTCCACCTTTCTCTTTCATACCCAACCTCTTTAATTGGAGTTTATATCTATCACTATAGGGTTAGTATTAAATCAGATAAGTTAATTAAAGATTAAGAAAAATGCTTGATAGGCGATTATGTTCTGTAAATTTTATTTAAACTCATATATTTTGAGGGCGTAATATTTAAAACCCCTAAACATAGGAGATACATTATGAATAAAAAAGAAAGATCAGAAGAATGGTTTACTTTTTTAAGAGATAGAATATGTACTAAGTTTGAAGAGATAGATGGAGAAGGAAAATTTGTTCAGAAGGTGTGGAAACGTGATGGCGGTGGCGGTGGCGTTATGTCTGTGATGAAGGGTAAAGTTTTTGAAAAAGTTGGGGTTAATGTTTCTACTGTGCATGGAGAATTTTCTCCCGAGTTTCGTAAAAACATTCCAGGGGCAGAAGAAGACCCAAGGTTTTTTGCTACAGGAATTTCGTTAGTTGCTCATATGCGTTCTCCATTAGTTCCCGCAGTGCATATGAATACTCGTTATATTGAGACCAGTAAAACTTGGTTTGGTGGTGGTGCTGATTTAAATCCCATGATTGAGAATGATGAAGATACTCGTAAGTTTCACCAGGAGTTTAAACAGGCTTGCGCTAAGCATAATCCTGAATATTATGAGAAATTTAAAAAATGGGCTGATGAATATTTCTTTATCAAGCATCGTAATGAAGCCAGAGGAGTTGGTGGAATTTTTTATGATTATATAAATAGCGGAAGTTTTGCAGCAGATTTTGCATTCACTAAAGATGTGGGGGAAGCATTCTTAAAGGTTTATCCTGAGATTGTACTAACACATAAAAATAAGCCATGGACAGAAGAGCAAAGAGAAATTCAACTTCGTAAAAGAGGAAGATATGCAGAGTTTAATCTTGTCTATGACAGAGGTACAAAATTTGGCTTTATGACAGGAGGAAACATTGAGGCAATTTTAATGTCTCTTCCTCCTGTAGCCAAGTGGGATTAATCTCATTTTAGATAAATGAATTCAGTACCTTGAGTTTTATGAATAACTGATTGTTCTTCGCCATCTTTAGTTGTTTTTATAGTCATAGTGCTGATATCTATATCTAGCTTATATGGATCTTTAACAAATACACAATTATTTTTTTGGCAATAAAGATTATTAGATTCTCCTTTTGGATAGCGCATAGCTTCTGCAGTGCCTAATTGGTTCATTAGTAATTTCTTTTTAAATTTGGCTAGTTGTTTTGTTAGAAATATTAAACGATTCTTGTCGTCTAAAACTGCAATTTTTTTGCTTTCCCAATCAACAAAAACATCTGGTTTGGTAACAAAAGATTGAAGCAAAATTCCTAAAGCTATAATCAATATTCCAAACATTCTAATTTTAGTTTTCCAAATACAAAACCATAATATACCAAGGGTTATAATAAGAATATTTGAATCAGTAAGTTTAGAAAAGACGCTAACCGAATGGGGCAAATTGGCAACATAATCAGCAATATTTAGCATTAACGTGATACCATATTGCATTGGGTATAAACTTAAAAACTCAAGATGGAATGGATAGAGCAAGAAGCTTAAAACAACGCAGGGCATTAACCAGAATGAAGTTATAGGCACGGCCAGTAAATTAGCTAAAATACTATAGTTAGATGATTGGCTAAAATGATATAAGGCAAATGGGGTGGTGGCAAGACCTGCAACTAGCGATGAAAAGCTGAGGCTTAAAAGGTAAAATAAAATCTTTTGAATAAAATTGAATTCAGAGAAATTGAATTTTAGTTTAGTAAAAAATTCATAGCAAGCAATTAAAGCCAGTACGGCTCCAAAGGACATTTGAAAACTAGGATGAATTATGTTTTCTGGGGAAATAATTAGAATAACCGTGGCAGCTAATGCTATGGCACGCATAGGATTTGAGGTTCTATCAAGTATTATTGAAATTATAATCATGCTGGTCATTATAAAAGACCTAACCGCCGCCACCTCCATTCCTGAAATAAGTAAATAAGCTAAGCTTCCAAATAAAGAGATGGTTGCGGCAATTTTTTTACAGTGAACTCTTAAAGCAATAGGTTCAAAGCAGTTTAATAACAGCCTGGAGCTAAAAAAGAAAATAGCTGCCACTAAGCTTAAATGCATCCCAGATACTGATAAGATATGGGCAAGGCCTGTAGCTCTTAAGTTTTGTAATACTTTTTTATCTATATTGCTATATTCATTAAGCATTAGAGCTGTAGCAATACTACCATTGTAACTGCCAATAGCTTCATTAACTCTGATCTGAATGTTATTTCTTAGAGTGTTTAATTTTCCTAAAATGGATTTTTTGTCTTCAGAAATTATCGTGAATGCGGATACACTATGACCAACAGCGCCAATTTTTTTAAAATAAGCATCTCTGGCAAAATTATAACTATTAGGTAAATAAGGCTGTCTAGGTTTACTAAGAATTGCCATTACTTTTGCTCTATCACCAATTTTTGCATTGTTTAATGGGGTGCGGAAGGTTAAACGAATTCTTTCAGGAGTTTTTTCTTTTTCTAAATTTCTTATTTTTAAATTACTCATTAAAACACGATGGCCATGATCAAGAGGGGTAATATTATCAATTCTTCCTCTTACAATGGAGAATTGATCATCAAATGGAACAATGGGTGAGTTAACCATTTTAAGCCTTAGAGTTATAGCTAATAAACCAATTAATATTGATAAAAAAGCAATTAAAATTATTCTAAGAATTAAAATAGGACAGAAGAATGCAGCTATGAGCAGAGAACAAAGTGGTAAACAAAGATAGAGAAGATTTATTGGAGTGGTGCTGAATCCTATTAAGATTCCTATTGCTATAAATATAGGAATCCAGCAGGGTAATTGTATTCTTTCTTCACTTAAAAAATTAGCTAACAATTACATCTCCAAGAGTTGAATCATTTGCTCCTTTTTATAGTGGTGGGCCCGGTAGGACTTGAACCTACGACTCCACCGTTATGAGCGGTGTGTTCTAACCAACTGAACTACAGGCCCTTTAGATTCAGTACAGATTTTATATAACCATAAGGAATATTTGTCTAGCAAAAAATGAACTAGAGTGTTATTTATTTTGTTTGGTTTATAAACTATAAGGAACATAGGGATCAGGGAGTGGCACTAAATAAAAGACAAGAAGATGGCGGAGTGTATGGCACTAAAAATAAATTTTCTTCACTTTAAAACATGAGGTTTTCTGAAGGGTGCGGAGCAGGTGGCTAGTTTGTAATGTAGTAGATCGTTAAGTGAATGTATACGCTTACAAACTCTAAAATTTCTCAATACTTGGTTATTTCACTCCAAGAATCAATTAGTTTAAGATTTTTATCCGCATACAAAGTAATTTTATACAGCTAAAACGGATGCAAAGAAAGATATGGTCGATAATAGCAATATATTGCGAATTGGGCTCCTTCAGGCATATGACCAGTAAGATCATTTTTAATTTTAATCCTACAGCTAGCTTTAGAATCCTGGAGAATATCTACCGCTTTATCTAAATCACTACCATTAACAAAAATATCTCTAATAACTACTTCGAATTTTTGTCCAGTATTATATGATTCGAATATGATTGGTCTCTTATCAAATATAGGTTGCGCAACCATTTTTATTACAATAAAACTATAATGATAAAAATAATATTTTTAATTTTCATTATTTTCTTTGTTTATATATTATCAATTCGTTTTCTTGCTAAATCATACACCAAGCTTTTATCTCTTTTAGCAACAGCAACGACTTGAACTGTGATTTTATCTTTTATTACCTTGTAAACTAATCGATAACCAGCATTTCTAAGTTTGATTTTATAACAATCATTCAAGCCAGACAACTTATCTTTTGAAATTACAGGATTTTCAAGGCGCTCTGCTAGTTTTTTCTTGAATTGCGCTTTAATTTGATGATCTAGATTTTCCCATTCTTTTAGAGCACTTTTAAGAAATGTAAGTTTATAAGTCATTTATATCAACTTCTATTTCTTGCTCTCCCGATCTTGTTTGAATTAATCTAATCAATTCTTCATCTTCAATTTTTTCTATTAAGGCTTCAAACATCGCTGGAGAAATACAGTAAAACGCAGGCTTATTTCGATTAAGAATAGCAAGCGGTTTACCTTGTGCTTGACTAACCACCTGCATGGGATGTTTTTTTAATTCTGATACACTAGCTATTAAATCTGATAGAACAACACTACTCATAATATTTTCTCATTTGATCTATTTTATAGCCTAAGAATAGCTCATTTAATTAGTTTTTTCAAGATGCATTTTCTAAAAAAGGTTTGCCTGATTTGGAGATTGGAGACTAAAAATGCCTTAAAATAGCGATGAGAATCAGTTAAACATAGGAGAAAAATAAGGTTTTATAGCAAAAACAGAAAAGTCAAAAGTTTAGCAATTCAGCGGGGTTGAGGCGGTTGAGCTTGCTAATAGTTAAGTTGCGGAGGCGTATATCAACTGTTAGTAGTGGCGGATAGAGTGGGATTCGAACCCACGGTACGCGTGAACGTACGCCGGTTTTCAAGACCGGATCCTTAAACCGCTCGGACATCTATCCGAGATTATGTTTACCATACTCATAAAAAAGGTCAAGATAATTTTTTATAAATGTTGTTATTTTATATGATTAACTAAACTATCTTGTAAAGTTCAATTGACTAGATTTATACATTTATCTACAATGCTTGTTAATTTATACTGCGTATATTTAAATTAATTTTATGAGTAAAATTAAAACCTGTTATATTTGTCAAAGCTGTGGAGCAGTTCATAATAAATGGGCTGGTAGATGTGAAGATTGTGGAGACTGGAACAGTTTGCAAGAAGAGGTCGTAAATAAGTTTAACAAAAAATCTCAAGCTTCTAATCCAGATAGTCAATTGTCATTTCAAGCGTTGTCTGCTGATGTTAATGAATATAGCCGCATTCCAACTGCGTTGTCTGAGTTAGATAGAGTTCTTGGTGGAGGCTTGGTAAAAGGTTCAGCTATTTTAATAGGTGGCGACCCGGGTATTGGAAAATCTACATTATTACTGCAATTAGTTTCTCAATTGGGAAAAAATAATTTAAACTGCGCTTATGTTTCAGGGGAAGAGTCGAGTGAACAAATTAAGTTAAGAGCCAGGCGTTTAGGGCTTTCTGAGTCTCCAGTAAAACTATTGTCAGCCACTAATGTTCATGATGTTTTAGGGTTAATTAACCAAGATGATAAATTAGACTTGGTAGTGATTGATTCAATACAAACTATGTATGCTAATGAATTTAATTCAGCTCCAGGTACAGTTTCTCAGGTGAAAGCTTGTTCTCATGAGTTGGTAAATTTTGCTAAATCAAAAGGTGTTATTGTTCTAATAGTTGGTCATGTTACCAAAGATGGTCAACTTGCTGGACCAAAAGTTTTAGAGCATATGGTGGATACGGTGCTTTATTTTGAAGGAGAGAGAGGACATCATTTTAGAATACTTAGAGCTGTAAAAAATCGCTTTGGTGGTATCAATGAAATTGGTGTTTTTGAAATGCAGGAATCAGGACTCAAAGAAGTTCTTAACCCTTCAGAACTGTTTTTATCTCCGTCAGATAGAAAAGCTAGTGGTTCTAGTGTTTTGGCCGGTATCGAAGGAACTAGACCAATGTTGGTTGAGGTGCAGGCTCTTATAGCTCCGTCATATATTCCAACTCCTAGAAGATCGGTAGTTGGTTGGGATTTAAATAGATTATCAATGATTATTGCTGTTCTTAGTGTTCGATATGGGTTGAACTTATATGATAAAGAAGTATATCTAAATATTGTTGGTGGACTTAGAATTAATGAGCCCGCAGCGGATCTTGCTGTTGCTTGTGCATTGCTTTCTTCTTCACTTAATGTGCCTAATCCTAATAATTCAATAATTTTTGGTGAGATCGGTTTGTCAGGAGAGATTCGTAAAGTTAGTCATGCTGAAACCAGACTAAAAGAAGCTGTTAAATTGGGTTTTACTTCTGCCATAGTGCCGTTTGGTACTAAGTTTAAACATAGTAAAATGCAGCTGCATGAAATAGGTCACATTAAACAATTGGCCGATTTTTACTCAAAGAGACAATAAAATATGTTAAAAATTTTAAATAGCCTTGCTAATTCAACAATTTTAATTCTATTTTTGGCTTTTAATGCATTAAGTAGGTTGGTTTTATTATCATTTGCCCTTTATGAAGGTCAGGTAGATTTTAATATTTTAGACTTCTTGCAAGTGATGGGGTTGGGAGTAATTAATGATCTTGTGGCTGCTTTTTATATCTTAGCTCCGTTAGCTTTTTTGGCTTTGTTGGTTCCTAAGAATAAGAGCAAGATACTTAAATCAATTACATATTGTTTTTATTTTTTTGTAGTCTTAGCGTTAGGATTCCTAATTATATCTGAATTTACTTTTTGGCTTGAGTTCAGCACTAGATTTAATTTTATAGCTGTTGATTACTTAGTTTATACGCATGAAGTAATTGGTAATATTACTCAATCATATCCAGTGCCATTAATATTGTCTTTGTTGTTCTTTAGCGCAGTGATTATTTATTATAACCTTCATTCTAGAATAAGATCTGACTTAGAAGCTCTACTTAGTTTTAGAGAAAAACTTGTTTTATTAGTGAGTCTTTCTTGTATAGTTACTTTAAGTTTTTCTTTCTATAACCCTAAGATTACAGATGTTAAAGAGAATAACTACTTAAATGAATTGAGTAAAAACGGTTTGTATAATTTATTTTCAGCCTTTAGAAATAATTCTATAGATTATTTGAGTTTCTATTCAACTCGCGATCAAGACTTAGCTTTTAAAGAGTTATCTAATTATATTACCTTGAAGGATCAAGAGCTTATAGAACCTAAGTTATTAGAAAGACATATTGAAGCTAAGGGGCCACAGAAAAACTATAATGTGGTATTAATTACTATTGAGAGCTTAAGCTCTGAATTTTTAACTAACTTAGTTAATGATAAGTCTATCACCCCAGTTATAAATGACTTGATAGAAAAGTCTCTTTATTTTGATCGTTTCTATGCTACTGGTACTAGGACAATTAGAGGGTTGGAAGCAATTACTTTATCCATACCTCCTATGCCTGGGCAGTCTATGGTTAGACGTCCTAATAATGAGAATTTATTTTCTATAGCAACTGTGCTAAATAAAGAAAATTATGCACTTAAATTTATTTATGGGGGATATGGATATTTTGATAATATGAACCAATTTTTTTCTAAGAATGGTTTTAAGATTTGGGATAGAAGTAATATTCCTTCAGAGGAAATTAGTTTTGAGAATATTTGGGGAATCTCGGATGAGGACCTTTATTTACAAGTTATAAAACAAGCGGACCAATCATATTTAAATAAGGAGAAGTTTTTCTCACTTGTTATGACCACTTCAAATCATCGCCCTTATACTTATCCTGAAGGAAAAATTGATATACCATCTAAAACTGGTAGGCATGGTGGAGTTAAATACACAGATTATGCATTAGGAGAATTTTTTAAGATTGCCAAAGGCAAGCCTTGGTTTGATAGTACTATATTTGTGGTTGTTGCTGATCATTGTGCCGGGAGTGCTGGAAAAACGGCTCTTCCTCCAGAGAAGTATAGAATTCCCTTGTTTATTTATGCGCCTAAAATAATCTCTCCTGGGGTTGTATCAAAAGTTGCCGGTCAAATTGATATTGCTCCAACTATTTTAGCTTTGTTGAATATTGAATATGATAGTAGGTTTTTTGGTAATGATATTTTAAGTAAAACTTATCAAAATTCTTTTATTTCTACTTTTCAGAAGTTAGGATATATTGAAAACAATAAATTAGTTGTTTTATCTCCTGGAAAGATTGAAAACACTTATAAATTATTAGATAATGATAGGATAGAAGCGACTAGTCCAGATAAAGCGTTAATAAATCGGGCGATAAATTACTATCAATCTGCTTATTATTTATATCAGAATGGGATGTTGAAACAGGATGTTAAAATCAATAAGGACGATTAAACCATATTTAGAATTGATGAGATTGCATCAACCTGTTGGTATTCTATTGCTTTTATGGCCTTGCTTGATTAGTTTAAGCTTAGCTACAGACGGTCACATTAATAACTATCCAGAATTAATTATTATTTTTGTTGTTGGTAGTATTATTATGCGTTCTGCGGGATGTATTTTTAATGATCTTGTTGATCGTAATTTTGATAGAGAAGTGTTAAGGACTAAAAATAGACCTATAACTAGTGGTACAATTAGCTCCAAGAACGCTATAAAACTATTAGCTGCTTTATTGACTTTAGCTTTAGTGCTTTTGTTATTTTTAAATGGTCTTGCTGTAATGATTGGTTTTTTATCAGTTCCATTAATTGCATTATATCCTTTTTGTAAAAGATTTACTTATTGGCCTCAGTTATGTTTGGGGATCACTTTTAATTTAGGCGTTCTAATGGCTTGGGCTTCTGTGAAGGAAAGTATTAGTTTCTCTGCTGTTTTATTATATATAGGATTTATTTTTTGGACATTAGGATACGATACTATTTATGCACATCAAGATAAAGATGATGACTTAAAACTTGGTCTTAAGTCTAGTGCTATCAAGTTAGGAAAGAAAACAACTAAGTATTTGAATTTCTTTTATACCATTTTTATAACTTTAGCTATATTTGCTTTTGGAATATTAGGTGTAAAAACGTATTTTTATGTGTTTATGACTTTTCCTGTTATACTTTTATTTTGGCAAGTTAATACTATTGATGTTGACGATAGAGAAAATTGTGCTAGAAGGTTTAAGATCAATGTTATTGTAGGTGGCTTAATATTTCTTGCTTCTACGACAATTGGAGTTAATTGGTGGTAAGGAATTTTTTATTATCAATAGTATTATTCTTTTCTAGTTTTGCGTTTGCAGGCAATAATAATATACAAATAATAAGTGATGCAGAGATAGAAAATAATCTTAAGTCTTTTATGGAGCCATTAGTTAGAGCTGCTAAATTAAACCCAAAAAAGATTAATATTCATATCGTTGCGGATCCAACACTTAATGCTTTTGTTACTAATGGCACAGAAATGTTTATTAATTCTGGCTTAATTATTAAGTTTGCTTATGACCCGAATGTACTTTATGGAGTAATGGCGCATGAGATAGCTCATATCTACGCTGGTCATCTTGTTAGGATGCGTGGTGATTATGAAAATATGTCTAAAATTGCTATGGGTGGAGCTGCACTAGGTTTAGCTTTGGCACTTGCTGGTGCTCCTGAGGCAGGAACCACTATGAGTTTGGGTACTATGCAGGCTGCGGAGAGAGGGATGCTTTCTTATTCACGTGAACATGAAACAGAAGCAGATAAAATAGCTATAGATCTTCTTTATAAGACTCATAATAATGGTGAGGGTTTAATTGAGTTTTTTCAATATATGAACCAAAGAGAAAGATCTATTAGCCCTGATCCGTATGCTAGAACGCATCCTTTGAATAATGATAGAATAGCTAGTATTAACAACTCAATTAAATCAAAACTAGGTAAGTTTGGAGATAATATTACTCCTGATATAAGGTTTAAGTTTAAACGTATGGCAGTTAAGCTGAATGCTTTTTTATCTAGCCCTAGTGAAGTGATAAACAAATATAAGCATAATAAATATGGTTTATCTATCGGGTATTTTCGTTTAGGAAAATTTAAAGAAGCTATTAATTTATTAGATCAAGTTATTAAATTAGAGCCTAATGATCCATACCTTTGGGAATTGAAGGGGCAATTTTATTTTGAAAATGGCAAATTCGATGATGCTGTTAAATATTATCAGAAAGCATTAAATGCTCTACCAAACGATAACTTGATAAGAATAGAAACAGCGACAGCTAAAATAAACTTAGCTAAGGGGCCTAAAGATTATCAGTTGCTAAATTCTTCAACCAAGTTGTTAAAGCAGGTGCTTATAGATAAACCAAGAGATTTAGCAGCTCATTTTATGCTTTCTAGAGCATATGGAGAGTTAGGAGATAAAACAAAAGCAATATCTGCTTTAGCAGATTATTATTTTTATCAGGGAGCTTACCAAAAAAGTCAGACTCTAGCTAATAAGGTAATTAAAATGAGCTCTCCAACAAGTAGAGAATATATAAGAGCTAGTGATATTATTGAATATACAAAGAATATACAGTGAGATGTTTTTTAAGGAGCATAAAATTGTCAGAATATCAAATAATTGAACCAGGTGATATCATCATTAGTAGTCCTTATGCGGATACTGGAATAATATTTAGTAAGTCGGTTATTTACATTGTTTCGCATGATCACACAGGCACTTCTGGAGTTATTATTAATAAGGTTTTAAATAAAGTAGATAGCCAAACCATAACAAAGGTTCTTAATTTAGAAAACCAAGATCATAAAATTATTGGTAGTTTGCCCGTGTATTTTGGAGGTCCTGTGGAACAAGAGAAGGGAATTTTGTTACATAGCTCTGACTATAATAAAAACTCTTTGAAATGTGGGGATGAAGAAATTCTAATTAATATTGATACAGAAGTTTTTCAAGATATTGTATCGGGTGTGGGGCCCCTTCATAACATGTTTGTTTTAGGACATACTTCTTGGGCTCCTAACCAGTTATTAGCTGAAATAAAACGAGATGATTGGCTTTTGCCAGTAAATAATCTTAGTAAAAGAGAGATTTATGAACTAGTTTTCCTGGAGGAATATCATTCTAGATGGAGTAAGGCTCTAGGGATGACAGGAATAACTCTGAGTAATTATAGTAATTTAGCGGGAAATGCATGATAAGAATATTAAAATATATTTTTATTTTATTGCCCTTTTTTTCTCAGGCAGAAAGTAAGATAGATAAAGTTTTAGAGAAAAATAAAGATTTTATTCGTAAGATAAGTCTTACTATGCAAATAAAAGATCTGCAAACAGAGGAAGAAATATATTCTATAAGTCCTGATCGTTTAATGATTCCTGCTAGTACTACAAAATCATTTACTTCTTATGCAGCCTTAGAATATTTAGGCCCCGAATTTAAGTATAGTACTCAAATTTTATTTGATAAATCTAAAGTAGACTCTAAAGGGGTATTATCTGATGATTTATATATTAGGTTTTTAGGTGATCCTAGTCTTACAAAAAAAGAGTTTTTTAAGTTAATGGATGGATTGAAGAAGCATAATATTAAAGTTATACAGGGCAATCTAATAATAGATGATTATATATTTGACCAAGAATACCAGGCAGAAGGTTGGCCTTGGGATGACAGTAAGTTTTGTTTTGCAGCTCCTACAAGTGCTATTACTATCAATGGTAATTGTTTTTTTCTTAATCTTTCTCCTTCCAAGAATATTGATGGAATTGCTAAGTTAACCGGTTCATCATTTGCCAAAACTGTAAATAATAAGATTGTAACGAAAAAGGATAGAAGTTGTAGTCCCGAATTATTTGTGCATCCAGATAATAGTTATGATCTCACTGGTTGTATAGATTATGGATCAGAATATATTCCTTTAAGGATAGCTTATCAGGATCCCCGTTTAATGATAAAAAGAATGATAAAGCAAGGTGTAAAAGATCAAAATATTATAGTTAAGGGAGGAATTGTTTTTAAAATTACTCCTTCTAAATATAAGCCAGTTTTAGAAGATACATCAGTTAATATGTCAGAACTTTTAAAGACAGTTATGAAAGATTCTAATAATGTATATACTGATAATATTGCAAAAACTATAGGGGCTAAATATTATAACACTCAAGGTAATTTTTCTAATGCTACTAAGGCAATATCCAAATTAACTGATAACAAAGAAATAGTTATAAAAGATGGTTCAGGAGGTTCGAGGTATAACCTAATATCTTCTAATCATTTGGTGGATTTATTTGTTAAGGCCCATAGAAACAAAAAAGTTTGGCCATATTTTTATGAATCTCTGGCTATATCTGGGCTTGATGGTTCTTTAAAGGAAAGATTTATTGATACTCCAGCTTTAATTGGAAAGATTAGAGCGAAGACAGGATATATGGGAGGAGTAACAGCTTTAGCTGGATATCTAGAAAAAGATAATGGCCAGATATTGGTGTTTTCTATAATGATTAATGGTTCTACTGATAGAAAAAGAGGTGATAAAATTATGGAAGAAATTTTATATTCAATTGATTCTAACTAATTCATCTTCCTCTACCATTAAGTTGGATGTTTACATTATGTTTTATTCTGGGTGGTGCACCTCTACCAAGGTTGTGATTATTAATTAATCTTTCAAGCTCATTATGAGGTGATTTGTTAAAAATATTTATCATTTCTTGTGCTCGGATTTTAGGGTCATTTAGTTTTCTTTTATAATCCTCTTTTTGTACTCTATCTAGGATTACAGCTGCTTCAACAAGTTTCTTTGTGTGGAGGAAATATTTTCTTACAGCAGTGAAAGCTAGGCGTGCATAAGCTCTTGCTATCTTATTTTTAGAAGATCTTTTATCTGCTAATACTTTAACAAAATTCTTTCCTGCTCTACTATTAATTGCTTCAAAAGCAGCGCCGATTAATTTACGATTTGTAAATATTTTTACTACTTTCCTATTTTCCTTTTTAAGAAATGTTTTTAGTTCTGAGTTAAGGTTCTCTAATGAGTTAGGGTCTTTGCTTAAGTGATCCTTCAAGGATGCCTTTAAACCTTCAGGAGTTTCTGGAGAAGTTATATTGTTTATTAATTCTTGGAATTCTTTGTGTTCTTTTTTGTCTCTTCTAACACTAGGGGTCATTTGTTCTAGTTTTTCAAAAACTCCAGCTTCTTTTAGTTTTTGTATACTCTTAAATAAATCATCTATGTTTGTTTTTTCTATTGCATATAACAAATTTGATTTGTTTCGTCGTAATTCTTTAAATAAGTTTCTAGTGGTTTTTGCAAGACATGTTGCTCCCTCTTTTATAAGTTCGAGGTCTTCTTTTGTAAATTTTAAGAATTTTGTTGCCGCCTCTCTAGCAATGTTGAGTCTATCGGTGTCCATGTTTTGGACCTCTTCTTTTATAGATTTTTTCATTGAACTAGGGTCTTGTGCTAATTTTATGAATCTAGTATTAATATTCTCATCTTTCATGGCAATAATTAGTTTTATTATTTATTATATTATTAAATAATAGTTGAGTTTTGTTTGGATATCTAGTTAAATTCTTCTTGTTCAACAATAACTAAGGAAAATTGCCTTGCAATCTTATTAAGAATTGTAATGAATAAAGCTTGACAAAGGTGGTTCAATCTAATAAATTTCAATTTCCCAGATTATGGGTCTGTAGCTCAGGTGGTTAGAGCGCACGCCTGATAAGCGTGAGGTCGATGGTTCAACTCCATCCAGACCCACCAGTCTTTAGTCTTCTAAAGCTTCATATTTGGTATTACATTATCTTCAACTTCTTGTTTCTCTAAGATGTCTGTGTAATGAAATACCACCACTCCTTCAGGATTAATTATTATGGTTTCAGGAATATTTCGTATTTTGAGCATTCTAGTGATAATGTGGTCTTTATCTATAGCGATATAATCATATAGAGGATTACTTTTTGGTTTCTTATTTCCAATAGTTACACTAATAAGAACTGCTTCAGTATTTTCTTTTATTTTATTTAATAATGGATAGTCATTTTGGCAGGATTCACACCAAGGGGCAACAAGGTGAAGTAGACAAAATTTTCCTTTTAAATCTTTTAAGTCTAATTTTTGACCTGAATTTAGGGTAAGTTCTAGTTGAGATAACTTATAAACATAATCTTTAGAATTATATGATAACTTTATACTATAGCATAAAGTTAAGAAAACAATTATGAATCCTAGTAATGGAATATAATTAATTAGGCGCATTTTTTTTGCTTTTTTGAGTTGATAATAGTGACATTCCACAAATAAATAAAACACCAAAAATCATCCACATCCAGGATATTATAGGTTTGAAGTATAGTTTAATTATAACATCTGCATCTTTGGTAACTTCACTTATTACAGCATATAAATCATAAAAGAAAGTATGGTAAATACTAGCTTCTGAGGTTTGAGTTTTTTCAACAGGGTAATAGCGTATTTCAGGTTTTAAAGTTATTATTTTTTTGCTATGTTTTTCTACATCTAAAACAACTCTGCCTGCTAAATAATTATTTACGGCAATGTTTTCTTTTTTATTGTAATGAATATCAAAATTAACAAATTGAGTTTGTTCGCTCTCTTTCATATTTATCAATTTTTCTAGAGAATTAGTTTCAATGAATGATATGTTCATCGCCAGTAGCCCGGTTGCTAAATGAATTCCCCATATTAAATAAAATTTTAAAGTTATTGGCGAAGCGAGCCTTTGATAAAACCAGAATCCCATTCTAGTAACTACTAATGCTCCACTAAAAAAGGCTATAGTGGAAATTATGCTGGGAGTGTTAATGGAGTAGTAATAGAAACATACTGATATTAAAGCGGCTGGCCCCAAAGAATAAGTAAAATGAAGATAATGTATAGGTAATATTTTTTGCCAAGAACTAGGGAGAGTTAAGGCTAGTAATAATATAATAGGTATTAAAAGAGGAATGAATGATTTTTCAAAGAAGCTACGATCAATGCTAATTTTTTCTCCAGTGTAAACTTCTATAAGTAGTGGATATATTAGAGATAGCACAATAACACATGTTGCGATAACCCAAAAGATATTTGCTAGATTGATTCCTCCAAAACGAGATAACCAGTTATGGTTTTTATAAGAATTAAAGTGCTGTCCATAAATTGCAAATAATCCTAGTGAGAATACAGAATAACAAAATAATAATCCTAAAATAAAGACTCCACGATTGGTATCATTAGCGAAGGAATGGACTGAAGTCACAATGCCTGAGCGAACTAGAAATGTTGTTAATACTGTTAGAAGAAAAGTAAAAATTGATAGAAGAATTGTCCATTTATAATTTGTATCTAGTTTTCTAGAGGCATATATAGAGTGAATTAATGCTGTTGAAGTGAGCCATGGTAAAATCGAAGCATTTTCTACTGGATCCCAGAACCAATATCCTCCCCAGCCTAATTCTCTATATGCCCACCATCCTCCTAAGGTCACCCCAAGAGTTAAAAAACACCAGGATATTAAGGTCCATTTTTGCATTATTTCTAACATAGGAGATGATAATTTTTTTTGAATTAAAGCAGCAATAACAATTGTAAAAGCGATTATAGTGGTTACATAGCCTATGTATAAAATAGGGGGATGTATTGCTAAACCAATGTCTTGAAGCAAGGGATTAAAGCCAGCTCCTTGTTCTGGAATTGGGGTTATTTTCACAAAAGGGTTGGATTTTAGTATAGTATAAGCTAGTAAACTACTGGTTATAATAATTTGAATTGAAGAAATCCAGATCTTGTTTTTATCTGATAGTTTATGTTGAGTGGAAATAAAATTTACTAAGCTTAATAGAAATATCCATAAAATCATTGAGCCTTCATGATTGCTCCATACTCCAGAAAATTTGTAAATAAGAGGAATTGCTTGATGAGAATTACGAAAGACATTATATAGTGAGAAGTCTGAGTTTACATAGGCGTAGATTAAGGATATAAACGCAAAGGTGATTAATATAAACTGAATAAGAATTACATTATCTAGAAGTTTTCTAAATTTGGACTCTCCTAGGGGTTTTATCCATATTAATCCAAGAGGAACTAATGCTCCCAATAAAATGGACAATACAACGCCTAATTGTGCTAAATTGCTATACATGTTTTTAGTTTTAAGGCTTTTTAATATATAACGAAGATTAGCAGCTAAGCTCTGTTTTAACAAGATGAATTTAAAATGGCCTTAAGAAGGATTGGTTTGTTAAGGCCATTTATATAAATAAGAAAAAAAATTATTCTTCGACGCAAATTGGGTCACCCCAATCTCCGCTAAATTCGGAGATCCGGTCTCCACTATCATTATTATTCATTGCACGTTCAAGCAAATAGTTTCCAACGGCTACGAAGGATTCAGCCGGGATTTTGTCTGCTATGATATCTTTATCATCGTTGTCATCTTGGTTATAGCTTGCTGCTATTGCAGTTGCCCCCAAAAATCCTTTAACATAAGAATGTGCGGTTTTAGTTGCAGCCGCTACAATTGTAGATAAGCCAGAAATTGGGTTAGGAGTGCCACTGTCATCGTGAGTATAAAATTTATATGATCTATAGTATGTTGCTCCAAGTATAATAAAGCTTGCAGCTGCGTAGATATATGGAGAATAATTATGTTGATAGATATTATTGAATGTGAGTTTTGGTAGATCAGGTGTTGGTGATGTCATTGTTTGATCTCCAGGATAAGACTCTTGCGTATTCTCCATAACATCATTATACCCTGTATCATCAGATGTGTCTGTAGTGGAGTTTCTTTCTCGATTTTCTGTTAATAACTGTATTATTTCTGAATTTCCACTAGTTTCTGCCCAAAATAAAGCGGGGACCCCAGCAATTTTGGTGCTTGTATCAAGATTTTTTCATCCAATAAGAATAGCACAGTATCAACTTGATTATTTAAAACAGTTTCTCTCAATATCATTGCTTGCTGTTTTTCTGTGGTAGGGATTTTATTCCATAAGAAATCTAAAATATGGTTGTTACCAAATTCAGCTGCTTTTTCTAAGAAGCTTAACCCATTTTTGCTGTGAAAAAGATTCTCAGGAGTTACTCGATTAATTTCGTGTTGTTCTGTTCGATAGCAATAGTAATTTCTTCGTACAATATTTCAAGGGTATTCAATTTGTTTTTTACCATTTATAGCTCCTTTGAGTAATTAAAACCAAACAAAATATCTAAATATAGATTGTGTTGATCTAATAAAGATCAGGATGCCAATATATATTTACTGTTATATCAACTATCAATTAACAAATTAACTGAAAAGTGACTGTTGTTGTGTTTTAAGAAACTTCGTAACTTAAATACTTCTGTATAAATAAAATGAGCTATTTTTAGATTAGTCGATCTTTGAAAAATCTTGCCTTGGCGATGTGCTTCTTTTATAATCAAATGGTTAATAATTTTTTAAGTAAAATAAATGATCATACGATTTATCTTAGGTTTAGTTTTGTTTGCTAGTGTTCACGCTGGAGCAAATGAAGTTTATGTTATTAAAAATATCAAAATATCTTCAAGTAATAAAAGTGCTAGCATCGCCCGTAATCAGGCTATAGAAGGTGGCCAAATGAAAGCTTTTAGAAGTTTAGTTAAATTGCATTACCCTGAGGCAGAAGATAAAATAAGTACAATGGACAGGGATGATATTTTTAGTTTAGTTAAAAGTTATGAATTATCTGATGAGAAACGCTCTGCTACTAATTATTATGCAAGGCTTAAAGTAATATTTAGTCGTCCCCATGTTGACAAGTTTATGAAGAGTTTAGGTGTTAGTTTTTTAGGGAATTTATCAAATAATAAATCATCTTATAAAAATGAGGGTGTTAATTCATCTCCAGTGATAACCACTAAATCACTGTCTCCTACTTTGACCACTCTTGTGATTCCTGTGTTTGTTCAGGGAGATAAAGATTATTGGCTTGAAGATGATAATCCGTGGTTAGATATCTGGCGAGAGCATGAATTAAATAGCAAGTTTGTATTGCCTTTAGTAGATATTGAAGATCTTAGAATTATTAATAAAAATATTTTAGGCAAAAATTTAATTGATTTGTCTCCTCTCCTTGAAAAATATAATGTTAATAATATAGCTCTATATAATTTAGAGGATATACAGGATGGGCAAAGTCATCGAATTTCTTTTAAAGTAAATTATATAAATAAATATCACTATTCATGGCAAACCCATTACTTTACTGATGATTCGGGATCTAATATATCTCAGTTGATCAATACTGCTTATGATAGGGCCCAGAAGTTTAATTTTGACGATAAGAAGGTTTCTAATAATTTTATACTTGTGCCTCCACAAGTTATAACGGTGGATTTTCCAGTTGATAGGATTGATGATTGGATTAATTTGCAAAATATCTTAAAAACAATAACTTATATTAGCGATGTTAAGCTAGAAAAAATGAATATTCAGAATTATCATTTCTCCTTTACCTCTAAAGTGTCGGTAGATGATTTAAAAATTTTGTTTGAAAGACATGGATTTAGTCTTATAGATAAAAGTAAGGATAGTTTTATCTTAACTAAATCTTCATTTGGTGGATATACTTATTAGGTAGGAGGGTATGAAAGATAATATAAAGCTTGTTTCATTCATAATGCTTATTGGTTTAGTGTTATTCTTCTTTTTTTCTATTGGAGCCATTCTCGCTCCTTTTATTATTAGTATAATCATTGCATATTTACTTGATCCATTAACTAAAAAACTTGAGAAAAGGGGATTAAAAAGAAAATGGACAGTTTCTATAATAGTTGGAGTTTTCTCCATTGTTATGATAGTAGGAATTGTTCAATTAGTGCCAATTTTGTTTAAGCAAATTCATCAATTTATTATTGCAATTCCGAAATATGAAGAATATATGTCTAATAATGTTTTGAGTGTGGTTGCAGAATTTTTAGAAGGCATAGACCCAGATTTAAGTGGGCGTTTCCAAGAACAATTAAATAGTTTGTCTAGCAGGTTTTTTGAATATGTTGTAGTGGTAATTCGAAATATACTGAATTCCAGTATGGCAATATTGAATATTATTATTCTAGCATTATGTACTCCTGTTTTAGTATTTTATTTATTGCGCGATTGGCCTTCGTTTGTTAAATCAACTCATAGTCTGCTTCCTCTTTTATATAAAAAAAGTATTATTATTCAGTTAAAACAAATGGATAAAGTGTTGTCTGCGTATGTTAGAGGGCAAATAAATGTGTGTTTGATATTATCTTTATTTTATATCATTGGTTTAAGTATAGTGGGTTTAGATTATGCTTTATTAATAGGAATCATTATCGGAACATTAACTATTATTCCTTATTTGGGGGTGGCTTTAGGGTTTATTATATGTATCATGGTTGCATTATTGCAGTTTTCTGATATGTTCTACGTTTTTCTAACTATGATAATCTTTGTAGTAGGGCATATACTTGAGAGTTCTATTATTACTCCTAGGCTTATTGGTAGCAAAGTTGGTTTGCACCCAGTATGGATAATTTTTGCTTTAATGTCTGGCGGAGTTTTGTTTGGTTTCTGGGGGATGTTTTTTGCTATTCCAGTGGCCGCTGTGTTAGGAGTATTACTAAAAGGTTTATTAAAATTTTATTTTGCTAGTAATTTATATAGACAGAAAGGCGAATAATTGTGAAGCAGTTATGTTTAGACTTTCCTATAAATGCCAGATATTTTACAGAAGATTTTTTCATTAGCAAGGCTAATAAAAAAGCTTTTGAAATGTTACAACAATGGCCTAATTGGGGAAATGGTGTTTATGCTAATATAATTCTTGTTTATGGAGAGCATGGCAGTGGAAAAACTCACCTTTCTTATATATGGCAAAAATCTTCTGGAGCAAAGAGATTAAGTAAAAATGATTTACATAATTTTTACTTTGATAATGAATCTTTAATCCTAGAAGATATAGAAAATATAAACCAAGAGTCTTTATTGCATTTAATTAACGTAGTTCGAGAGAATCGACAATATCTTCTGCTTAACTCTAGTATCCCTCCAGCTAGTCTTAATATAACTTTAGCTGATTTACGTTCTAGGCTTTTATCTATCCCTTCGGTTTCAATAGAGTCGCCAGATACAGAGCTATTAAAAGCAGTACTTCTAAAACATTTATCTGATCGTAATTTGCAGATTAATTCTGTTGCGGTGGATTATATAATTCCTCGTATTGAAAGATCTTTTACTAAACTAATAAGTTTAATAAATAAATTAGAGTCTTTTAGTAGAATTAGTAAAAGACCTGTTACTATTCCTTTGATTAAAGAGGCTTTAATTAATTAGTTCTTATTGTGAATCATAACTATTAATAATATCAAAATAAATTCTTACATTATATTTTTTCTTTAGATAATTCATGTATTGATCATAAATTTCATTTTTATAGTTAACCTCGCTTATGTTTCCAATTTGACCATAAATATTTTGATCTAACTTATTAGAAGTGATGTTCTCAACTGATGCTATGGCGTATTTAGCATTATCTATTTTTTCTGGAAGAGATGGCTTTTTCAGCTCTAGTTGGAATAATTTATTTACAAAATCTTCTGGAAGGTTGTTGGTTCCAATCGAAGGTCGTACTAATTCTTCTGTTTTTAAAGTAATTACAGCTTCATCAATAAAATCTATTTCATATTTATTGTAGATTGGCTTTAATAACTCTTGAACTAGTTTATTATCTAGCTGGTATTTATTGTTTTTTTCTAATATTATTGAGTTAAAGTTCTCAGATAATTTGGTACTTATTTCTAAGGTTATTTCGTCTTTTAACTGAGAAAGATATCTAGTTTTTGCTTGTTCCCTTGCTTCTTCAAAATTTTGTGTTCTTTCGGGAAAAATTTTAGTAACTTTTACAACTGCATATCCTGAAGGATCAAGCATAGTTACCTCCGATTCTTCCATTTCAGGGGTATTGAATGCTAGACTTAATATAGCAGAGTTAATGTTGCTAATAGAGTCCTTTTCATCAAGGGAGATTTCTTCCACTTCTCCTGCCTGAATATTATTTGTTTGAGCAATGTCTTTAAAGTTAGCACCTGAAGCTATATCATCTTCAACAGTTTTTACTAAGTCATTCATTTCTATTTCAGCAAGTTTATATAAAAGATTTTCTCTAAGTTCATTTTTTGCTTCATCAAAGCTTTTATATTGTTTATGGTTGATTTTTAGAATTTTAAAAACATGCCATCCAAGTTCTGATTTTATAGGGGGGGTGCTATCGTTTTCTCCTAAGTTAAATAGAGATAAGTCTAAGCTACTTAAAAAACTCTGCGCTGGTTGGTTGCTGAAGGTTTCGGCTATAACTTTTTTTCCAATAAAATTCTTTGCAACTGTCTCAGGGGAGGTTCCCGACTTTATTTCTTTTGAGATCTGATTTGCAATTTCTTGAGAGGGGGCTAAGAAGTGATAAAAATCTCTGGTTTCAGCTAAGCTATATTCTTCTTTATTTTCTTCATATTCTTTTAGTAACTCATCTTCGCTAATTTTAAATTCTTTCTTTATATATTGAGGATCTATTAGTAAATAGCTAAAGCTACGAAGTTCCTTTGTTTTAAATGAGTTTTTATTATTTTGATAATAATTATCTAAGTTTTGTTCGGAAAAATGTTTTATGTTCTTTCTGGACATATCAACAGTAAGCAAAGAAATAGTTCTTTTTTCTGATAGGTAATTAGTTAAGTAATCACTTAAAGTAGCTTTGAGAGGAAGGTTAACTATTAATGAGTCTAGTAAAAATCTAGACGCAATTTGATTTGATACTATACTTAATAACTTGTCTTCAGATATATTATTGTATTCTAGAGTTTTTTTGTAGTTTTCTAAATCAAAAATACCGTTATTATAAAAGTTACTATCCTCTTCAATGTATTTAACGATTATTTCTGGTGCTATTTTAATCCCCATTTTTTCATATTCTTGTTTTATCAAGTTTTGGGTAATTAATTTCATCATAACACTATAATTTATTAGTTCTTTCTGGCTTTTTGTAGTGTCGGATAAGTTACCATTTGTTTGTTGTCTAGATTGTAAAAAATCGCTAAGAAAAATTTTGTTATTTCCAACTGTAGCAACGGTACTAGCATTATTTCGTGAAAAGTCTCCTAGTCCTATTGCAAAAATAAAGGCAAGCAATACGAATAAGATCTTAAATACATAACTGTGAGCCGATTTACGAATTTTTTTTAGCATAGCAACCTAAATTTAGTATCAATAAATATTTGAAATGAGCGTAATAATTGTTTATACATAAATAGGTTATACCTAACTAACTTAGTGATGTCAATTTTTGCAGGTGAAAAAATAGATATAGTGTTATATGATCGGAAATATAAAACTAAGCGAATGGAATTGATATGAAAAATAATAATAAGCCGTTAATAGTTGCTAATTGGAAAATGAATAAAATCAGTTCTTCAGCGGAAGAATTCTTAAGAGATTTTCTATCACATGGTATTTCCTATAATCAACTTGTTATTTGCCCTCCTTTTACTTTACTAGGAATTTTAAGTAAAAAATTAAGAGCTAGCTTAATTCAACTTGGTGCACAAGATTGTTCAAGTTTCTCTTCTGAGGGTGGAGCTTTTACAGGAGATGTAAGTTCTAGTATGCTTATTGATAGTGGGTGCAGTTATGTGATTGTCGGGCATTCAGAAAGACGTAAACAGCATTTAGAAACCAATCAAATTATAAAGCAGAAAATTTATAATGCTCATAAGGTGGGGTTAAAGGCTATTTTATGTGTAGGAGAAAGTTTGGAATTAAGGGAATCTGGGGATTATAAGCAAGACATAGGTGAAACTTTAGAGGAGTGTTTGCCTGATTCTATTACAACACAAAATACAATTATTGCTTATGAACCAATATGGGCCATAGGTACTGGGAAAACTGCCAGTGTTGAGCAAATAAAGGAGATGCATGAGTTTTTGAGCTTAAAGAGTAAAGAAATTTTTATAAAGTCTTCACAAACATTTGAACAAAATGTAAAAATAATATATGGTGGTTCAGTGAATGAAGAAAATTCTGCGTCTATATTGTCAATACCTTGTGTATCGGGATTGTTGATTGGTGGTGCAAGTTTGAGTTCAGAAAAACTCTATAAAATTATCCAAAATATATAATAATAAAGGATGAATATGCAATTAATATTTTTAGTGATTCAAGTTATTTTAGCTGTGGCTATTATTGGAGCAATTCTTTTGCAGAAAAATGGTGGAGATGGTCTAGGTAGTTTAGGTGGTGGAAGTGGAATTAGTGGACATAGCATCATTAGCGGGCGTACTTCAGCTAACTTTCTTACTAAGGCAACTGCTTTTCTTATGGGGTGTTTTAAGATTAATTGTCTGATTTTAGGAAATATGGCTGTTCGT
>JAOARE010000042.1 GCA_025210695.1 Rickettsiales bacterium | reverse complement strand
TAGGTCTGGTTCAGCAGGTGATGTTGATAATCATATTTTACGTAATTTCACCACAGCTATGATGGTTAGCTTGATTAATATAGGTGTAGCTGAATATGCAGATAGAAATGGAGCTAGTGATAGTACCACTTCAACTACCACCACCAATACAGATGGAAGTACTACTAACACCGATGATAGTACTGCTTTAGATGATGCATATGATGATGCAGTTGATAATATTAGTTCGATAGGAACAGATGTTATTGAGAAAACTATGGATATGCCACCAACTATCACTATAGATCAAGGAACTTCATTGAAAGTGTTTGTAAAACAAGATCTAGTGTTCCCAGGTAGATCAGCTAATTTAACGAAAATAGTAGAATGAAACAGAATTATGCAGCATTAGAAACATATTTAGAGCCATTTAAAGCATTATTCGCTGAGGATGGTGTTGCTGAAATTTCAGTTAATGTTCCAGGGGAAGCTTGGGTTGAAAAGCGTGGTGATATGCGCTGTGAAAAACTTCCTACATTAGACATGGAGCATCTTAAAGCTTTGGGGAGATTGATTGCTCAGTCTACTGAGCAGGTTATTAGCGAAGAAAAACCATTACTCTCAGCTACATTACCTAATGGATATCGTATTCAGGTGGTGTTTCCACCAGCTTGTGAACCTGGCACAGTGTGTATGTCTATTCGTAAAGGTGCTACAGAACTTTTTACGTTTGATACTTATCAAAAATTTGGAGCCTTTGATCAAACTGCCACAGAAGAAATGTCGGATCCAAATGTTCCAATTCTTATGGATCATCTTAAAAAGAAAGATATAAGAGCTTTCTTAACTCACGCCATAAGATGTAAAAAGAATATCATTATTAGCGGTGGTACTTCCACTGGTAAAACTACATTTACCAATGCTGCCTTGCTTGAGATTCCCACAGAAGAACGTCTAATTACAGTAGAAGATGCTCGAGAAGTTCAATTACCTCATCATAAAAACAGGGTTCATTTACTTGCTTCTAAAGGTGGGCAGGGTAGGGCGAATGTAACTACTCAAAATTTGATTGAGGCCTGTTTGCGTTTGCGACCAGATAGAATTATTGTTGGGGAGCTTCGTGGAGCTGAAGCTTTTAGTTTTTTAAGAGCAATAAATACAGGTCATCCTGGGGCTATTGCAACTTTGCATGCTGACACTCCGTCAATGGCTTTAGAACAGCTGAAATTAAAGGTAATGCAGGCTGGTTTAGGTATGCCTCCTAATGAAATTCGTAATTATATATTGGCGGTGGTTGATATTGTAGTTCAGTTAAAAAGAGCTGACAAAGGAAGAAGATATATTTCGGAAGTGTATTATAGGGAAGCTCAAGAAGGCTCGAAGGAGTAAGTTTTGAACAAAAGTGTTTATAAAAATATAGGAGAAACACAAAAACAAGGAATACGAAAATTGATGACACCCTTGGAGCGTATTCAAGATGCATCATTCAATATTAAAAATAAACTAGTTAAGAAAATGTTCCCTGATAAATATATCGATAAACAATCTCCAACATTTTTAAAAGTAGCTAACGATTGTCATGCAAGAGCAGCGATAAAGGAAATGACATTTTTAGAGCGTGTTAAGGATATCTGGCATAATATGACTAGTAAGACTATTGTTAATGGTATGAAAGATATGAACGAGAAGTCTCCTCAATTTAAACAGGCTCTAGAGAGGGTAAAAGATAACGCAGAAAAATTAAAGAAAGAAAGAGAAGAGACAAACTCTATGAGGCAAACATTGCAAGAAAATAATAAGGGGATGGGGTATGGAAGCAATGCTAAGCAATCTGGTAAACAACAGGGGCGCGGTATTTAAATAAAATTATCTTGAGAGATTTATCATATTAGGTTAGGATAAACTTAGTATAAGAAAAATATAAGGAAAATATTATGATAAAAGACTTAACTGAAGAAAGTTTTCAAGAATTAGTTAAAGCTTCAGATAAAGCTCTATTGGTTGACTTCTGGGCCCCTTGGTGCGGTCCATGTAAACAACTTATCCCAACGTTAGATGCTCTTTCTGAAGAAATGAAAGATAAAGCAACAATTGCTAAGATAAATATTGATGATCATCCAGATGCTGCAGCTAAGCATAACGTGCGTGGAATTCCAACAATGATTTTGTTTAAGAATGGTGAAATTGTTGATACTAAAGTTGGTGCTCTTTCTAAAGCAGATATTGCCAAATGGATTGAGTCTGCTTTATAAATTTTTAGAGCATTGAGACCAAAGCATGGCGTTTTTTTCCAGCAGAAAGTTTAATTACGCCATCTTTATTGCAATAAGAAACATCAATATTAATAGCTTCTTCATCTATTACTTTGTCATTAACCCTAGCGCCTTTCCCACGAATTAATCTACGTGCTTCTCCTCCAGATGAAGTGAGACCTGCTTGTTGAAAAAGTAAATAGGCTGGAATTCCTTTTTTTATTTTCTCTTTGCTAAGTTCTATAGTTGGTAAATTATTTGATAATGTTTTTTCTTCAAACATTTTTATAGCAGTAGCTTCTGCTTTCTTAGCTTCCTTCTCTCCATGACATAGTTTTGTTGTTTCAAAGGCAAGAATCTTTTTTATCTCATTCAGTTCGCTTCCCTTAGCTTTACTATATTCTTCTATTTGTTCTAGAGGTAATTCAGTGAATAATTTTAAGAACTTTATAACATCTCGATCATCACTATTACGCCAAAATTGGTAGTAATTATAGGGAGATAATAATTCTTCACTAAGCCAAACAGCTCCATTAGCGCTTTTACCCATTTTTGTTCCACTAGCAGTGGTAATTAAAGGAGAGGTTAATCCAAACACCTCCTTTTCTTCTAAGCGGCGGTTTAATTCCACTCCATTAACAATATTTCCCCATTGGTCTGATCCACCAAGTTGCAGGCGGCAATCATAGCGACGATTTAATTCCACGAAGTCATAAGCTTGCAAGAGCATGTAGTTAAATTCAAGAAAGCTTAAATTTTGTTCTCTCTCTAATCTTAATTTAACACTATCAAATTTTAGCATTCTATTGATAGAAAAGAATTTTCCATAGTCACGCAAGTAATCTAAATAATTAAGTTTTTTTAGCCATTCATCATTATTCAGCATGATGGCTTCATTTTTGCCAAAATTAATATATTTGGCTAAAGAAGCTTTAATGCCCGCTATATTTTTTTCCAGCCCTTCTGCGTTTAACATCTTACGCATTTCATCTTTGCCAGAAGGGTCACCAATTTTGGCTGTTCCTCCCCCCACAATCACGATGGGTCGGTGGCCATGTTTTTGAAGTAATTTAAGCATCATTATTTGCATTAAATTTCCCACATGTAAAGATGTGGCAGTTGGATCAAAACCAATATAAGCAGAGATTTTTTTGCTTGAGGTAAGTTTTTTTAAACCTTCTAAATCTGTAGATTGATGGTAAAAACCACGGGCAATAAATTCTTCGATGAAATCCATACGTTTTTCCTAGATGATAATTGCTTGACTTAAGATATGAATAATAAGCTAATAGGGGGGTAAGGTCAATATAGTATAAGTAACAATTGCTTTTATTACCTTTTTGGAGGAGTAAAATATTTTTTTACCTTGTCTTTGAATTCTTCAATCCTGAATCTTATTTTATTTTCTAAGCTATATTTATGTAGTCTATTAGGATATGCAGTAAATTTTTGCCCCGACATATTTTCATAATCTCTAATGCAGCTCGGTATGAGCTTGTTATAATATATTTTGTAAAGATTTCGCCAGAAGAACTTAGTATTTTGATGACCCCATTTATTTGCCTGTTGAGGAACTCTAGCCAACGCCTCAATACATGCAATTGCTTCTTCTATGTTTTTGTCTGAGTTGCTATATACATCTGCTTTTGGTTCTAAGTTAAATAACATATCAGATGCAAGGTCGTGAAAGCTAAAGCCCAGATATTCATTCTTTTCTAACTCAGTGATGGGAAGAAAATTGATCTCTTTAGCCTTTTTGATGAATTTCATTCTAGCAAGCTTCAGCATCATAAGTTTGAAGTAATATCCTACAGTCTTTTTAGGATTACGACGTTGGAAGCGAATCTCTTTTTCTTTATCAAGCAAATCACTAAGGCCTATTTTACCTAATAAATCTATATAAGTGTAAATATTCTTCATATCTGTTTTTCGTGCCAAATTCACCTGAGGATCAGCTTTGGTTCCGCTAAAATTTGCTGAGATACGAGTTACTTGCTGTCCTCTCTCGTTGCGAACAATATCACTATAATGACCAATTTCTTGTCCTGCTATTCCCATTAATCTTGCTAAAGCAGGTTTTCCATCTCCATGTGTTTTTTCTTCTTTCTCTCCTTCATTAGCTTCTCTTGCCTTTTTTGCTTTCATTTCTTCTTTGCTAAGAGGAGGGTCTACAAATAATGGGTCTCCTCCACAGGATACAAATATAGCCACATTTTTCCCATCAGTGCTTTGCATGCCGCTATTAGATCCTGCTTGTCTCCAAGAGGCAACGTCCATTACTTCTCCAATACTATGGCCATAAGATACAAATACTTCAACTTCTTCTAGCATAATCATTAAAGGCACTACAGGATGAGCAGATTGGATAAGTATTCTTGCTATCTTCATTTCCAATTCTGGCTCAACTTCAACAAATCTTTTTAATTGATCCTTTAATTTTTCAATTTCATGAATAACTTTATTGTCTAAGTCAGTGCTTTTGCCAGATTCTTTGAGAGCTTTTTTTATTGCTTTAGTTATTCTGGGGCGTAAAGATTCCTCATAAATTTCACGTTTGCTGAAGTTAATGTGAACATTACGAGAGGGAATGGAAAACCGAACAAAATTTTGCTTAGGTTCAGCTTCAATTCTTAATAAGCCAGATTTAACAAATTTCACCGCAATTTCTTCTAGCTCAATATACATATCTTCTTTACGTAGAACTGGCATTTTATAAAAAACGTGATATAAATTTGTCATTATTTTACTATAATTTAGTTACCTTTATATAAGGGTACTATAATTTATAGTTGATGAACACCAAAAGGTGTTTCAACTAATAACAAAAGCTTGCTAAATTCTAATATTCTATGATAATTAGATGCTTAATAACAATTTGGAGAATCAATTAAATGGTAAAAATATATAATAATGCTAAAGAAGCTTTAGAGGGAGTTTTGTCTGATAATATGAGTATAATGGCTGGTGGATTCGGATTATGCGGTATTCCTGAAAATGCAATCCAAGAAATATACAATTCAGGAGTTAAAGGTTTAACTGTTATTAGTAATAATTGTGGTGTTGATGATTTTGGCTTAGGTGTTTTATTAGATAAACATCAGATTAAGAAAACTATTTCTTCTTATGTTGGAGAGAATAAAACTTTTGAGAAGCAATATTTAGATAAAGAAATAGAAATAGAATTTAATCCTCAAGGTACATTGGCAGAAAGAATACGTGCTGGAGGAGCAGGTATTGCAGGTTTTTATACTAAAACAGGAGTAGGAACTGTTGTAGCAGAAGGAAAAGAACATAAGGAATTTAATGGTGAGACCTATGTTCTAGAAACAGGTTTATTGGCTGATTTAACCATAATTAGGGCGTATAAGGCCGATAAAGCTGGGAATTTAGTGTTTAGGAAAACAGCAAGAAATTTTTCTCCAATTATGGCTACTGCTGGAAAAATGACAATAGTTGAGGTGGAAGAAATGGTGGAGATAGGTGAGCTAGACCCTGATCAGATTCATACTCCTGGAATCTTTGTTGATAGATTATTTAAAGGTGAGTTTGAAAAGAGAATAGAAAAAGTTACTAATCTTCCTAGGCCTTAATTATTTTTATATTCTTTTCTAATGATTGGCTTGGTCGGCAATTTTAATAAATTGTTTGTTAAGGGCAATTACACTAAGAGTCCATGTAACCATAATTATCACAAAGAATATAAAGAATTGATATACTAAGTTTCCTATGCTTGGATCAATAAATTGGAACATTAATTGCTGAGATATAGCTCCAAATGCCTTTCCACCTCTATTTCCAATAACGTCCACAGCAGCTTTACCTTTTGTTCTAAGTTCGCGATTTAGTGGCATGAAGGCCATTTCTTTGGTTGCATCTACAAAAGTATAGTTTAATGATTTATATAAAATAACTTGGGCCGATCCAAGTAATACTGCCATCATTGCAACATTACTGTTGAAATTTGCAAAGAATGGTTTCAATGAATCTTGGTAAAGAATAAAGATAAAGAATGTAGCCCCAGTTATGCCTGCTATTAAAGGGGTGTGAAGAGCAGCTATTAGCCACTTAAACTTACGTAATATATAAGTACCATATATCATAACTGTAATGGATGTTAGGCCAAAATACATATTGAATTTACCCATAAACGCGCCATAGCTATTGCTAGTAGTATATACTTGTTTTAATTCATATTTCCATAAGCTTTCAATAAGATTAACTCCAACACCATAACTAAAGACTATTAGCATTATTAACCAGATATAACGAGAGGCGCATACATATTTTATACTTTCTCTTACAGATAGACTAATTTTCTCACGAATTCCGGTATGTTTTCTAGTACATAATATTGGATCAAAGAATACATGTTTATACATCCATCTATAGAGCGCAATCAGTCCAAATCCTGCTAATGCTACGCTGGACATCATCCATTTTAAAGTTAATCCCCAAACGAGTGTTTCTTCAATATTATTAATAAAATATTCTGAAATTCCGGTTTGAATTAAGCCAGCTAGAATTATTCCTCCTTGGCCAATAATACCAAATAAGGCATAAGTTTTTCTAGCTTCTTTTAAGGTGTATAATTCGTTAGTAAATTGCCAGAACATAAGAGAAAGAGTAACTGTTCCACAAATTTCACACATTATATAAAGTATACTTGTGGGCCAATGCTGAATCATCATGAATTGATATTGTAGTCCAGGGTATTTTCCAATTAATGAAGAAAAATCTGGTTCTAGATAAGGTTGTAAAGGGTTTAATACAAAGGCGTATAATAAAAAGAAACCACCAAAGAATAAAGTAATGGTGTAATATAGTTTGTCTCTGGATAAAATATTAGCAAGTTTTGTATAACAAACGAAGAAAAGTAAAGTTCCTGGTAATACTCCATAAAATTTAATGAAACTAATAAGTTCTGGGCCTAAGGATGGAACTAAAACAATATCTTTTGCTCCTCTTAAAAAACTATTTAAATAAGCAGAAAGCAATAACATCAATGATGTTGGAAGATATTTACAAAGAATATATTGTTTATTCTTCGAAAACTCTGCAGCGATTTTGGTGAGCCAATACCAAGGATTATATTTAAAGTTTCTACGATTATGCACTAATCTACTCTAAAAAGGGCTATTAAGAATGAATTGGGAAGAATCTATACTAATATTTAATATAATGCAAGTTTTATTATCATATAATTAAATAAAATTTAAAAGAGTTATGTCTTTAATTATAAGATGAATATCTGTGCAGTTTTAAGAGTATAAATTGACTTAAAGAGGGGCTCAAGTTATCATTTTTAGTATGAGCTTATAGTATATAAACTAAAGATAAGGAGAATGGTTATGTTGCAATCATTTTTTACTCAAGTTACAATTGTAGCTGCTACAAATAGTCATGTTAGAAAATTTATGTTTTCGATTGGATCAGCTGCTGTATCATCAGTATATAGCACTCTTTCAGCTAACAAAGGACAAGAACTTGCATCAAACCATCTTAAGAACTATCTTTATGGAGAGGTTCCTGATGTATGCGTAAGTGATTTAGACGGTAGTTAGTTAATTAGATAATTTCCATCCTAAAAATTTCTTGTTCACTTTTGCTTCAGGTGATATCCTTCACTTATAATCTAAGTTGTAAGGAGAATAGTCATGGCAAAAGAATTATCGATTGGAGATTTAGCTCCAGATTTTACTCTTCCTTCAGATCAAAAAGCAGATATTGCTATTAAAGACTTTTTAGGGAGGAATGTAGTTATTTATTTTTATCCTAAAGATGATACTTCAGGCTGTACAATGGAAGCGCAGGATTTTACCTCCAATATAAAAGAATTTAAGAAGCTTGATACCGTTATAATAGGAATCTCCAAGGATGATTTAAAGCGTCATGAAAAATTCCGTGCTAAATATAATCTAGAACATATATTGCTTTCAGACGTTGAAGTTAAAGTATGTGAATTATTTAATTGTTGGGTAGAGAAGTCTATGTATGGTAAGAAATATATGGGAATTGCTCGTAAAACTTTCCTAATAGATAGGGAAGGAGTTATCCAAAAAATTTGGCCTAAAGTAAAAGTAAAGGGTCATGTCGAAGAAGTTTTATCTTCTGTTAAAGAAATGGAAGCTTAATTATGCCTTTGCTTGATAAAATTAAAAAGAATCCATATTGGCTGGTTTTGCTTAGTAGTGGAGCAGCATTGTTTTTGGCATATGTATCAGAGCTTCTATTTAATTTGTCTCCATGTTCATTATGCATTTATCAAAGGATTCCTTATTTCATTTTATTGTTATTATCTGGGGGTGTTATATTATTTCCAAGATCTAGAAAATATACTATACCTTTAGTTGTGCTATTGTATATAGTTGAAATATCTTTGGCTGGTTATCATGTTGGGGTGGAGCATTATTGGATAGATGAAGTATATACTTGTAATGCAAAAAATCCAGCAGGCGTTTTAAGTTTTAAAGAGGTTGCTGCCAGCTGTAGTGAAGTTCCATTTAAATTTATGATGCTTTCAATGGCTGAGTGGAATGTTATATATGCTGTTTGTCTGCTTTATGGATTTTTAAAAATATAGAAAGAAAATCATGAGTAAAATGCCAGGTGATTTAAATGGTGATCAGTTAATGGATCAGGTAATTAGAGTTAACCACGCTGGAGAATATGGCGCTAAACGTATTTATAAAGGGCAAATGGCAGTTCTAAGGAATGTTGATGATCAGAAGATGCTAAAGCATATGGCAGATCAAGAGGAAATTCATTTAGATTATTTTGTAAAAGAAATGCAGCAAAGAAAAATCAGGCCATCTGTTTTTCTACCCGTTTGGCACGCATTGGGATATGCTCTTGGGGCTGGCACTGCTCTTTTAGGAAAAAATTCTGCAATGGTTTGCACAGAGGCGGTTGAAGAAGTTATAGATCAACATTATCAAGATCAATTAAAGAAACTTGACTCCAAAAAAGAGAAAAATTTAGCTAAAAACATTGAAAAGTTTAGACAGGAAGAATTAGAGCATCATCATATGGCTAAAGACAATATGAAGGATCTAAATTTTGGTCATAAAGTTTTGTATAATGCAATAAAACTAGGATGTAAATTATCTATAGAAATAGCCAAGAAGTTTTAAGTTTTTATATATACTTTAGGAAGATTATCAATGGCTATACTAAATTTTAAATTTAATCTATTCATTGATTCTTGGAAACTATCTTTTAATTCTTCAAGAATTTTATTGGCAGCTAATTTGCAGGTTTCTCTTGTTCTGCCTTCTATTATCTTTATAGATAAATGGATGAATGCGTTGTTCATATATCCATTGCCAATTAAAAAATCTTTATGGAGAATAACTCGGCTTTTACAAGACTCCAGCTTAGTAGGAAGAGTGTCCACTAATATATGATGAATCTTAGATAATGTTTGTTTAAAATCCCTTTCAATTATATTATCGCTAGCTTCAAGAATAATTTGTGGCATCTTTTTTAAAACCATCCTAAATATTTCCACCATACTCCACCAACAACGCTCCAAACGGCAATGTTAATTAAGCTGACTATGAAACCAATTTTCCACCATTCTTTTGTGGTTACAGATTTGGTACCAAAATATATTGGTGCAGTAGCAATTCCGTAATGAGTTAATCCCCCTGAAAGTGAAGAAAAATAAGCCAAGGTCATCGCCGCAATCATCACAGGCACATTAAAGCTCATAATTAAGATAAGGAATGTACTGAATAACACAGTCACTTGTGCAGCCACACTTGCAAAGAAATAATGTAAATAGAAATATAGCAACATAAGTGCGGGCACTGCAATTATTGCAGGATAATGTTTTAAACTTTCAGCAATATGAGTGGCTATCCATTTAATTACCCCATATTCAGCTAAGTAACCAGAAAGCATTATCATAATGGCAAACCAGATGAAGCTGTCCCAAGCTCCTTTTTCATTAAGAGCATCACTCCAATCAAGAACCCCAGTTACTAGTAATGCCACAACTCCTATCATTGCAACTGAAGTTGCGTCCACACCAATCTTTTTGTCCAATATCCAGCCAACAATTAATGATGCAAAGGTTATAATCATTACTAGTTCATGGATAGTAACTTTTCCCATTTTCTTTAATGCTTCTAGAGCGTGCTGAGGTGCCTTAGGAGAAGTTTTAATAGCAGGGGGGTGAAGTAAATATATGATAAGTGGCATAGCAAATAAGCTAATTAAACCAGGAACTATTCCACCCAAAGCCCAGCTGCTCCATGAAACTTCAGCGCCTGCTTTATTAGCAAAGCTTTGAATTAACGGATTGGCAGCCATCCCAGTTAAGAACATTGCGCTGGTAACAAGATTAGTTTGGAAGCATACTTGGCTGAGATATCCCATTGTTCGTTTAATATGGCTTTTATTATCATCATGATGTTCAGTTGCTAGAGCATCAACTAATGACGTAGCTATTGGATAAACCACACCACCACCACGTGCAGTAACGCTTGGAATTAATGGAGCAAGGAATAATTCTGTAATTACTAAGCCATAAGACAGACCAAGAGTAGTTTTTCCAATTTTAGATATAAAATAATATGCCATTCGTTTTCCAAGACCAGTTTTTATAATTCCTCTGGCAATTAGGAAAGCAAAAACTAATAGCCACACTACCTTTTCGCTGAATCCATCAAGAACTTGTTGAGTTGTTAACACTCCCATTAGTAAACACATTCCTGCACCAAGCATGGCCATTGCACTAATGGGTAATGGGCTTAGAACAATCCCCACCATGGTTCCTAAGAATATAACGAATAAATGCCAGGCTTGCGGGGTAATTTCATTGGATATAGGGTTGAACCACATCAAAGTTCCGACTATGAAGATAAGCAATAATTTAATTAAGCTACTATATTTCTGATGCATGACTCTCTCCTTATATAATTTAACGAAAAATATAAACTAATAACTTGCAAGATACAAGGTGGATTTTAAAGCTTATAGTTTAGAAAATATAGTATATATTAAGTCTGGCTGGTAAAGTACATTCTTTAGAAGTGTAGAAAAAATAAAGAATATTTGACATAATATTAAATAATTAGGGGTCATCCCCAAAAATAATAATTCTGTTATCGCCAATATGTTGATAGATGGCGGTGCAAATATTAATGAGAAAACTAAAGAAGGATTCACTCCAATGTACTTAGCAGTAATACATGAACTAAATGACGTAATTGATCAACTTTTTATTAAAGGTGCGGATGCTAATTTTCAGTTAACAGCAGAAGAAAACGCAAATGTTCTTATTGGTTTAGGCGGTGATTTTGAAGAAGATGGAGTTTAAATTGCTCCATTTTCTACAAGTATTTTAATAATATTAGGGTTTTTTGCTTTTTTTAGTGGAGTTATCCCTGAGATATCGCTTAAATTAACATCTGCATTATAATTTTTTATAAGTATTTTTAATATAGATGGTTTTTTTAAGATAACAGACTCCATTAAGGCTGTTGAATCATTTACCACTTGGTTAATATCAGCACCATGGTCTATAAGCTCTTTTATAACAAAGGGAGCGGTTGCAGAGACGGCATGCATGATAGCAGTTTTATTGTTTTTGTCAGCCACTTTAAGGTCAGCGGGTTTTAATGATTTTAAAATAGGATTAAGTATTTCTATAATGTCCACATCGATGGCATGCATCAAAACAGTTTTGCCATTCTTATCCGAATCTCTTATGTTTGCTCCCCCTTCTATAAGAAGGTTTGTTATTATTGGATTCTTGGTATGAATAGCCTTTATCAGGAGGGGAATATCATTGAATTTAGCATTAACATTAGCTCCTGCGGTGATTAGTCTTTTAACTTCTTTGTTGTTTTGGTAAGTGATTGCTAAGTTTAGTGCATTGGTAAGATTAGAATATTGATTATCATTAGAAAATCCGATTTCGGACATTTTTATCGCTAATTCATAATGATTATTCACAATTGCATATTGTAGGGCTGATACTCTCTTTATTTTTAGGTTTTTAATATTTTTATCATAAGAAATTAAATTCATTAAAAAGAATAAACTAGCATTATCAATAGCTTCTTTTAAGAATTCAGTTAGTTTTTTTTGAGACAAGACAATATCTAAATTATTTAAATTAGCTCCGCTTAAAATTAAATTCCTAGTCATTTGTGGATAGGTAGATATAAGATATTTAGCTTCAATAAGCGATTGTTTAAGTTCATTTCTATGATCAGACCCTATCCTTAAGCTTGCCATTCCCACATACAGTTCTTTGTTTTTTTGAGCATATTTTAAAGCTGACATTCCATTTATAGGATAGGTATTTAGATCTACGTTGAATTTAGCAAGGTTGTTGATGGCCCTAAGATTTCCTTCATCTAACGATTTTTTCCAATATTGAAATAATTCATCGTTATTTAAAGTTTTAGCTTCTTTTAATGGACATCCTTTTTGAATTAATTTCCAGATAATATCGTAGTTTTTATTTATGCAGGCTTGCATAATGGGAGATATGTTTTTATCATTTTTTATTTCTAAATCAATTTCAGAAAATGTAAGAAGCTGATCTATTATTTCTATATTTCCTTCTTTTATAGCTATACTTAAAATGCTGTCGCCTAATTCATTTTGGGAGTTAATGTTAGCTCCTATTTTAATAAGCTCTAGTGCTTCTGAATATAATTTATTGTTGATAGTGAATATAAGAGCTTTATTTTTATTTATTTCATTTTTAAAGGCTGCGGTAATATCAGCACCATTTTTTAAAGCTATTAATGCTTCCTTTCTCAGATCCAGATTTACAGCAAATTTTAAAGAATTATCACTATGTGGATTATCTTTTATATACATTGTCTGTAAGTGATTACTAAATTCTTGCAATGCTTTGCGTTGTAATTCTCCTTCAACAGATTGAGAATTATAGTTTTTGCGAATTAGCTGGATACATTCTTCAACATTATATTCACCATGTATTTGCATGTGAATTGCTGTCAGAAAAGTTCCGGTTCTTCCAACTCCTGCCCCGCAATGAATTAAAATTTTCTCTCCGTTAGTGATTCTTTCTAAGGCATCACTCACTAAATTTTGTAATTGTTTTAAAGTTGGTGCATGAAAATCTTTGATTTCAGTAGTAAGGTCATTAAGCGTTAATACATAGTTTGTATCATCAAATAAACTTTCCCAGAGATGTTTTATTAATTCTGGTTTTCTATCGCTAGGAAAGCTAGCCAAGCTATAAATGGTTCTAATGCCTTGTTTATAAATTGCTTTTAAGTTTAAAAGTAGTTTGTTGTCAATCTTAGCTTCAGATATAGATTTTCCACTTAGTAGAAGTTTGAGCATATTATTGTCATGTTCACTATTGATTAGATATCCAGGTTGAGCTGAACCAAACACTCTTCCAGGAATGTTCTTCCACTTGGGGGTTACTAAGGCTTTATATCTAACGGGTAGATTATTCATTTACTTATATATTAAAAAAAACACATGTATTTAATAGTGTATTTAAAATATGTAAAGAAAAAGTTAAACTTATTTTCTAAGCGCTTTTTTTATTATCTCGTAAATAAATTCTAAATCTTGTGGTCTTGATAAGCCATGTCCAGCTTCTTTAATTAGATGCACATTAACATCATTGCTAGTAAGTTTTTCTGCAATTCTGATTGTGGTTTGATAAGGAACGTCTTTATCGTTCATTCCATGAATAAGATGAATAGGTATATCAAGAGGAATTTCTTTATCTAACAATAGATGGTTGCGAGCTTCTGTGATTAGATTAAGACTAATAGGATATGGTGTATCACAAAACTCATTGCTAAAATCAATTTTTTTATTCTTAAGAAGATCATCTTTCTGTTCTAAGTTTAAATAATCCCAAATTAATTCTTCGGTAAAATCTGGAGCTGCAGCTAAGCCTATTAAGCTTGATACTCTTTCAGGTCTTGCAAGAGCAGCAAGAAGCATAATCCACCCCCCCATACTGGAGCCTACTAGAATTTGCGGTTTATCAGTTAATAGATCAATAACATTTAGAGTGTTTTCTAGCCATAATCCTATAGTTCCATCAATAAATTCACCTGATGAATTGCCATGTCCTGAATATTCAAAAAGAGTTAAATCTAGATTGTTTTCTTTAGCATATTTGCTTAGAGCTTGGGCTTTAGTACCATTCATATCAGACTTAAATCCACTTAAGAAGAGTATTCCTTGTTCGTTGTTTTGCTTGGCATGAACTTGTTGATATGTGGAGAATGATCCATCTTTGTGATGTAGTTTTTTATAATTATTCATAAGTTTGGTTCTTCAAGTATATAGTGATATATTCTACTCTATAATTTAGTTGATTGTTTTAGCATTTGCAATGCTTTATAATTTGTTAATTAAAGTGCAACTTAAACATTAAGTTAATATGAATTACAAAATATTTATATTTGCAAAAACAGGGGAAATCTTGAACTAGAGAATAGAAGACCTTTATTTTATTATACTTTCTTTGTTATTTTTCTTGTAGATATTTTATGTTATGATGTAGTCGATTTTTGCTCATAAATAATACAAGTAGTTTATAACATGTCTAAGAAAAAAGTAAAAACTTCCCATAATATAGTTAGAAAGCCAGGTATCTTGCAGGTGCTGCCCGCATTAATGTCTGGTGGCGTTGAAAGACAAGTGATGGATACTGCTGAAGCTATAGTAAAAGCAGGTTACAGATCTTTTTTGGCTTCTTCAGGTGGGAGTTTAGTAAACTCGTTATATCAGCAGGGATCAAGGCATTTTGTTTTAGAGTTAGATAGTAAGAATCCATTTGTAATATTAAAAAATATCTTTAGGCTTAGAGAGATAATTGAATTAAATAATATAGATATTGTTCATGCCCAGTCTCGTGCTCCCGCATGGAGTGCTTATTATGCTGCTAAATTGGCTAAATGTCATTTTGTAACCACTATCCATGGTGCTCATAGCACAACCGGTTTATTTAAAAAGCTCTATAATTCAGTGATGACCAAAGGTGAAAAAGTGATTGCTGTATCTAAATTCATAGCTCAATACGCCAAGGATAATTATAAATTTGATCATAAAAAATTAGAAGTTATTCATTGTGGAACTAATATTGATAAATTTAACTATTCGAAAGTTGGAGATAAAAGGATTATAGATATAGCACGGAATCTTCGTATTCCAACGGATAAACCTATTATCATGCTTCCAGGGCGTTTAGTTCGCAATAAAGGGCATCTATTTTTATTGGAGGCTATAAGGGAATTGCCGTCTCAGTCAGTTACCTGTCTATTTGTAGGTGGTGGAAAGGAATATTCAAACTATAGGAAAGAATTACAAGATAAAATCAAAGAGTATGGTTTAAGTAAAACAGTTATTATGACTAGTAATGTTTCGGATATGCCTGCTATTTATGGATTATCTGATATTGTGGTTTGCGCTTCAACAAAGCCTGAATCTTTTGGGTTGGTATCTATAGAAGCTCAGGCTATGGGAAGGATGGTAATTGCTACTAATATTGGTGGTATTGTTGAAACCATCATTTCTAAGAAGACGGGTTGGTTGATAGAGCCAAATAATGTTGAACAACTTACTGAGACAATCAAAAACATTCTTCAAATGGATCTTTCTACTAGGCTTGTTCATGCTAAAGCCGCAAGAAATAACGTGGAAAAAAAGTTTTCCCTTGAAACTATGGGTAAAAAGATTATAAATACTTACAATAAAGTGCTGGGTATTTAATTTTAATTAATAAAGAGGTTTATATGGTGAGTAGCTGTGGGTGTAACAGAGGAAATGTTGTTGGTGCTACTGTAACCGCAGCAACTGGTTCTGGAGCAGCAGGACAAGTAGCGGGTTCTCTCGCTTGTAAAACTAATCAAAAGATAGTGTATACAGCGGTAGTGGGTGTGAGCACGGCTATAGGAGGATATTTTGCAAAATTTGGCGAGTACTTTAATTATCAATCTAAAGTAATTAACTACGAACCTTTTGCCTTGTCTTCAGATACTCCAGGTTATGAGATGAATGTGGTTAGAACCTCAGTTAAAATGCTGGGCACTTCGGAGGATGATTTGATGGTGGCATGTCCCCAAGGGTCTAAGATTTTTGCTAAAGGTGGTTTGAACTACGTTGTGGTTGGTAGTGGAGAAGATGAGTTATATTATAGTCTTTGCAGTACCGATGTTATAAATAGTAAAGTTGGGGTAATTGAAGGATTTAGCCCTGCCCAAGATAAAATAAAATTTTTCTGTACTAAAAAAACAGTTTATCCAGAGGATATAAAAATAATTCATGATAAGGTGGATAATACAGATGTAACTTATATTGAGGTTGCTGGAGAAAATAAAATATCTGCAATTGCCTTAATTGGAGATATATCAATTGAGGTGAGTGATATCATTTTAAACGAAGTTTGGAGTTAAAATAATATGATAAAAGATATTTTTAAATCTAGAATGGTGAAAGTTTGTATAGTGGAGGTGATTATAGCTCTTATAGCTATTGCGGCATATCTTTACTATCAGGATTATCAAAGAAAAAATAGAATAGATTTTGAGCCTTTTGCGATAACTGCTAATGGTTTGAGTATTAATAGTCTTATAAATGCTAAAGTGATAGAGGGAACTCCAGAGGATGATTTAATAATTGCTTCACCCGAAGGGTCTAAGATATTTGCTAAAGGTGGTTTAAACTATGTTGTTGCTAATACAGGACCGGACGAGCTTTACTATAGCCTTTGTAGTACTAAGATTATTGATGGAAAGGTGAATGTGATTGAAGGTTTTAATCCTGCCCAAGATAAATTAAAAATTTTTTGTATGAGAGATATATCTCCTGAAGCAATTCGTGTGGTTCATAAGAAATTTAATAATATGCCAATGACTTATGTGGCAATTAAAGGCAAACATACCGACACAGGAATTGCTCTTTTGGGTAATATTAATCTTAAGCCTGAAGATATTATTTTAAATGAGCGTTGGGTTAAGGATTAATTATTGGGAAGACTTTTGTCAGGAAGAGAGGTTGTTAAATTGTCTTTTTCTTATGCAGATTTTTCTTTGTATCTCCAGGTGATTATTATAAATAGTAAAACAGCGTTGCTATAAGAGACATACGATGTTAATTAAAGATAGTTGAATTTACAGGAAGAGTTGTTTAAGGTTGGTTATATTAATAGGAGTGGTCGGGGCAGAGAGATTCGAACTCCCGACCCCCTGGTCCCAAACCAGGTGCGCTACCGGACTGCGCTATGCCCCGACAAAGAAACTTTAAAGAGTTTATTTATATACAGTTTATCATATAAAGCAATAGTTTTTATCAAAAAATTACATAATTGAAGGTAAATCTTATGTAAATATATAGTAAGCTCAGTATTATAAGAAAACTTTAGTTATAAATTAGTAGAAGTAAAGGTTTTATTTTGATTATTCATCGATGGTAATAAAGGCGAGGGGGGCTGTTCACCTGTTCCCAATTCTTTAAATTGAATAGCTCTTTTTATTTCTTCCAGTAGTTTATTTTTTTTGTATGGTTTTGTTATAAAGCTAAAAACGCCTTTTTCAAAAGCTTTTAGTATTTCATTTTCATCACTACTGCTTGTTTGAAGAATTATGGGAATTAAAGATAAATGGGGGTCTTCTTTAATTAAAGAGAGTAGATTAAGACCATAAATATCAGGCATCATTAAATCAATAAAGATTACGGATATAGACTTATAATTTTCTTTTAAATATTCTAAAGCAAATTGAGCTGATTTCACTTTAACTAAGTTATATTGAGTTCCATATAAGAGCATTTCCATACTATTTAAACAAATTTCTTCATCATCAATCATTAATATATTATAGCCGTTATTATGAAGCGTTATTGAATCTGAGATAGAGTTTGTTAATTCAATAGGTTGTGTTACTGGAATGCTAATATTAAAAGTTGCTCCTCCATCTTTGTTGTTTTCAGCCCATATTTTTCCATAATGAGCAGAGATTATTTCGTGACAAATTGTTAGTCCTAATCCAGTTCCTATTGATTTGTTTTTGGTATTAGCTCCTTGGATAAAAGGAGAAAAAATATTAGATAATTCATCTTCCGGAATACCTATTCCTTGGTCATGAATAGAGATTTGTAAAGCGTCTGACATAAAACTATTTTGACCTAATATTTTTGTTGGAGACACAGCAATTGAGATATAGGCATCATTTCCACTGAATTTAATTGCATTGAGTAATAAATTACGTATAACTTGTTTGATACGATTTCTATCTATATTTGTATAGACAGGGTCTTTATTAGAAACAATAATTTTAATCTTTTTGTTATTCATATATAGCATTTTACATTCTTCTACCACTTCTGTAATTGCTTCAATTAAATTAGTGTTTTTTAGATCTAGGATTATTTTTCCATCAGAAAATTTTGCTATTTCTAATAAGTTTCCTACTAAAGATAATAAGTGCTGCGAGCTATGTGCGGCTTGAGTAGAGAAGTTAAACTTTTCTTCTTCATTTAATTCAGGCCAGTTAGATACTAAGTTCTCTAAGATATGTGAAATGCTCTGTAAAGGTGTTTTAACTTCATGACTTAAGTTATTAATGAATAAAGTTTTCTCTTCTAAAGCTTTTTTCAACTCTGTTGTTTTATTGGCAACATTATTTTCAAGTTTTAAATTTACTAGAGACAGAGAGTTTCTTGTCTTACTAATTTCTTGAACAAGTTCCTTCTCAGTTTTTAGGGAGTTTTTTATCTTTTCAAGAGCGTTAGCAACCATAGTACCTTCTTTGCTGTTAGTCTTAGGAATGGCGCTATCTATGTTGCCATTTGAAATATCTAGTGCTGCTTGAGATAAAGCTAGAAATGGTTCTAAAATAGATTTATAAAAGAAATAAATTAAACTTAAAATGGTTGTTAATAAGAATAATAATTCAAGCTTATAATCTAAGAGGTTATAAAAATAATCTTTATAATTTATTGTTACAGGATTGGTTCCAAGAAGAAGAATAAAAGGTGAGTTTTCCAATTTAAAGAGTACATAACTTGCGCTCTTTGTTACATGTAATATTTGTTCTTTTTTATTTGAGATGAGTTGAGAGAGGTTTTTAGTTACTTTTTCTCGGTTGTTAATGTTAAGTTGAGGAGAATGTGTGATAACTAAATTGTTACGTTTGTCGAACACTGCATAATATGTAATAATTTCCTGATTATATTGGTTAGTGTGAATTATTTGATCAAGTTCATTTGCTAAAATTCTTGAAGGTAATTTATCTGGAGAATTAGTAATAATATTTTGTTTTATGTTATATGCAATGTTAGCTAAATTATTCTCTACTTCTTTCTTATACTTGTTTTCAATCTTCCAAGTGATATATGCTGATATGCCAATTAATATAAGAAATATTAAACTAATAAATCTACCTAGAAGAGAGTAAGTGTGTTTATTGTTTTCTTTCATAACAGCCCCTGTTTACTTGGTTATCAAGCAAATATTACTTTCGTAATAGTTGAATAAATCTTGGTTATTAATATTAGTAGGAGATTTTGAAGGAGTTGTAAATAGATATTATCGTATAAATTGAAATAATTGATAAAAATATTGCTTTATTCTCGCGTAGGTTGAAAATTGATCTTAGATGCTAAATGAATTTCCACAGCCACAACCACTTGCAGCTATTGGATTTTTTATTTGAAAATAGGACCCGTTGAGATCTTCTTTGAAATCTAAGGTAGATCCTTTTACTAGTTCTAGGGAGGTTAGGTCAATCAAAACTTTAGCTCCATCTTTTTCAAGATATAAATCATCTTTTGTTGCTTCTTCAGAAACAAAATTATAACGATATTGGAAACCAGAACATCCTCCTCCCTCTATTGATATGCGAAGTTTTATTTGTGGGTCATTGCGTTTCTTAATAAGAAATGCAATGCGCTTGCAGGCGTTATCAGAGAGTGAAAAATCTTGCGTTGATTCAGCTGTAGTCATAGAGCCATATATTTATGTGTTACTCCTATAAATATAATAATCCATAACCTAAAAGTCAATAATCTATGGAATGTTAACTGTTTATTTACCCTTAGGCTATTACCCTATTATAATAGATAAAAACTTTGAGAATTGATTGTTAGGTAAAAAATATGAAGTTTATGAAAAGAATGGGTGAATTCTTTAGAAAAAAGAAAAAGGTTGTAGAGAAACCTGCGACAGAAGATAAAGAGATTATTGATTATGATGATTCAAAGCAAGTGGATCAGTTGTTCACCGATATAATATCATATAATTCAGATCAAGCAACGGAAAGATTACATGATGCTATAAAAAGAGCTTATCCAGAGCTTTTAATCTCGCTTGTACCTAAGTTAATGGTGCAGGGAGCAGATATTAATGCTCCAGATAAAGAGAGAAAAACCCCTTTAGAAAATTTTGTTGATAGGATAGAAAATAGGCCTTTAAATAAACAAAAACCTTATACTAAGGTTATTGTAGATTTAGTTGATAGAGGAGCCAACTTAAAAGAATCTACGTTAATTGCAGCTCGAGATAAGATGAAGAATCCTGCGGCTCAAGAATTAGAAGGAGCTCCTTTTAAAGATTTAAAAAAGCGATTAGAAAAAGTTAAAGGTGAGTTAGATAGAAAAATTTTCAAAAATAGAATTAATTTTGTAAAACGCTTAAAGTGGAAACTTATGGGTAATGATAAGTCACCCGCAAGAAGCAAGGAGAAATATAACAAATTAGCAGAAAGGTCAACCGCCATAGGCAAGTCTATTGAAAAAGTTGCTAAATCTGGTCGTAGTAGGTAGTGGAATTTTTGTTATCCTAATATATACACAAAAATGAATAGGAATATCCATACCACATCAACAAAATGCCAATACCAGGCGGCAAACTCAAATCCAAGCATATTATTGCCATGATCAAAATGCCCTTTTTTTGCTCTAAAATAACATACTGACAAGAATATGGTTCCTATAATTACGTGGAAACCATGGAATCCTGTTGCCATATAGAAATTGGTTGAATAAATACCTTCGGTGAATTCAAAGCTAGCATGATGATATTCATAAGCTTGAAGCATGGTGAATGAAATAGCCAAAAATATAGTAATTTTTAGGGCTTTCAAAGCTTCTTCACGCATTCTATGATGCAGAGCATAATGAGCCCAGGTAACTGTGGTTCCAGAAAGTAATAAAATCAAAGTATTAATTAGGGGGTAATTAAATGGATCTAAAGGTACAATTCCTTTCGGTGGCCATATAGAAGAGATAACAGACCATGGTTCATCAGCTATCATTTCATGAGGAAAGAGTCTTGCATGAAAGAATGACCAAAAGAACGCAACAAAAAACATTACTTCAGATAGAATAAACAGCATCATTCCAATAGATAATCCATTCTGCACGGCTTTACTATGATGCTTTTGTTGACCTTCTTTTATCACGTCGCTCCACCAAGAGAACATACATGATAATACTAATACAAAACCCAGTGGTAAGACCAATTTGCCAAGGAATTGATCATGCATAAACATTACAGCGCCAATAGCTAATATTAGCATTGAGAATGCTGTGAATATTGGCAGTGGACTAGGATCAACTAAGTGATATGGGTGATTTTGTTTGGTACTCATTTAATTCTCTCTTATTGGGTAAAAAGTATAGGATAAAGTAATAGTATCCACATCCTGTAAATTTTTATCATCTTCAATTGCCGGGTCTATAAAAAAAGATACCGGCATTATCATTTTTTGGTTGGGCTTTAATAATTGCTCCTCAAAACAAAAGCATTGAATCTTATTAAAATAAGCTCCTGCTTTATGTGGAGTGACATTATAAATTGCCGTTCCTATTATAGGCTTATCTGTTTTATTTTCAGCGCTATAAAAAACTAAATTATTTTCTCCAACTTTAATAGTAACTTCATTTTGTTCACTTTTAAAGCTCCAAGGCAGATCGCTAGCAACATTAGCATCAAAGCGAACCTTCATCATTTTAGTGCCCACTCTAGTGGAGGCTATAGAAGTATATTTGGTTGTTCCTCCATATCCTGTAACTTTACAAAATAAATTATAAATTGGCACTGCAGCAAATGTAAGCATAGTCATGCCTACAACTAATAATATTATAGAAAATGCTATTTTTCTACTACTTGTTTTATGCTTCAATATTTTTACCAATAAATTGCTTGCAGGACAATAATGTTAATAACTATAGTCGGTTCTATTAGTTTGTCTAGAATCATCTTAAAGATATATCTAATAAAACTTTAATTTTAGAAACTTTAAGAAGTATTTAGATCATAATTATTAGTGAAAAAACCTAGAATTTAATAATTTTATGTGATATATCATCCATTTTTAGATGTAAAATTAAGATGGAGATTATATGGAAGAGCAAGGAAAAAAGCCAGAAGAAGAAAAATCAACTGAATCAGATCAAGAGATATTGAATTTTTTAAATAATAATATGGGGGGGCTAGGAATTCAGTTCGGTGAGGTTCCCATAGACCATTATATTCCTGGGATGGAAGGGCCCGTGCCTTTTGAGTATGTTAGGCAGCGTTTAGGTATGCAAAGGCCGCTATTTGAGGCTGAGCCATTTCAATATAGAATAATTACACCTTCAGATGGAACTATTGAGAGGGAAAAATTATTAGAAAGAATTGGATTTTCTAAGGAAGCGCACACTAAACTGATGCAGTTGATAATTGATATTAATCAAATAATAATTAATAAGTCTGATCAGTTAGCAAAAATAGCCCTAGATAAAGTGCGTTACTCACGGTTCATTGATAATTTATTATCTGAAGATAAGATAATAGAAATTATGAAAAAAGCTAAGGATAATAAGACAAGTTTATTACAGCAATTGCTTGCAGATAGTGGTTTTCAAAATGAAGAGGGGAGTAGTTTAAAAGAAGAGATAAAAATTATTAATTATCTAATTGATAATTATATTCCTTTGGTTCTCTTGCAGACAGCAAATATTACTATTGAAGGTGGGTTAAGCGCAAGCATTGGCAGAACAGATAATTATGAATATTATGCACCTATAATATTGAGCGCTTTATTGAAGAATATCATTGCATTGGAAATAATAAACCCTATAGCTCTTGCATTGAGTAAAGCTAGCGACTATTTATCTCCAGCAGAATTGCGTGAGTTGACTGGAGATATATCGGAAGGAGAGTGGCAAGGGGTAAAATCTAATATTAGTGAAGATATTATACCCTTTGAGCAGCTAGACTTGCTTCTTAATGTTATAAGGGGAGAGAAATTACATGTGATTACTTTTATGCTGATGAAAATTAGATCGTTAAGTGTTAATAGGTCTGCTTTAGAGAAGTATATAAATACATGCGTAGAATCTGTTCTTATTATGGCTGTGAAGTTTAATAGAGCAGAGATAGTTGAGTTTATTGTTAATAATGGTCTTTCTATAATAAAAAAGGATCTGCTTACAGATTTAGCGGAGACTGTGTTCTGTTATGATATGGAAAAATTTGTTTCTATTTTGTTTTCTGCTCTTATTAGGGGAGATCACGATACTTGTCTAAAATTTCTTAATTCTGTTTCATGGGATCGTTATACCGAGCATGAGAAGGTGGAAATAGTAAGGTTCATTATTTTAAGGTCAGGGCATGAAACAAGAGAGGCTCTTTTAAGAGAAATTTTCACTAATAAGAATATTGTAGTGGCTGGAATACATTTATATAAAAATCTCTTAAAAAAATCTAAAGGTGATGAGTATACTGAATTAAAAGCCGTTATTGCACCATTTATTGCTGAATATATTGTAGGTTATTGGAATTCTAAAGTGACGACAGTTAAAGGCGCCACTATTAATGAAGTTCTAGAGGGAACAATGTATAGTATTATTGAAGTTGCTGAAGAAGATCAAGAAGATATTATTTTAACAAAATTATACGAAAAAGGTCTTTTAAGTATTGATTTATTTGAAAGTATTTTAAACAAGTGTGTAGGACAAGAGTTTAAGGAAAAGGCAAAGAAATTATTTTCTAAATATACGAAAATTTATACCCTAAGTCCGCAGGAAATTTTAAATAAGAGTGATGTCATAAAAAAAGATTTTATTTTTTCTTTTGGAAAATTAAGCGATGAAGAAAAAGAAAAATTTCTTCAAGAGGTGTTTCAAGGGATAAAAGAAAAGTTAGATGATAATAACGTAGATCAGAAAAAGCTAGACTTTCTACTAGGTGAGCGTCGCAAGTTAGAGTGGATTAAAAAAAATAATTTATTTAGTAAGGATAATAAGAAAAAAGCAAATAAAGCGATAAAGGATATTACTGGCTTAGAGGGTTCTTTACTTTTTGGAGAAGATGATAGTCCTTTTCAAGCATATTCTAAAGGTAAGGTGGATTCTCCTAGTGAAGTTTTACCTCAAAGGGACGGTGTTTCTTCTAAAGGTAAGAAGAAAAAGAATAAAACCAAAAAGAAGAAAGCTAATCCTGATAGAGAAATTGAAGCCGAAGACACAACTCCCGATGATTCTGGATTAAAGAATCAGGCTCTAACTGAGCAACAAGATAAAGAAGGTGATTATAGCTTGAATAATCAGGTTGTAATTGGGACAGAAATTGTAGGAAATGATTGGCAAGAGGTTTCTTCTAAAAAAACAAAAAAAGGAGGGAGAGAAGTTGAGGCTACAAGTGGAGCTGATAAGCCAGGTGGAGCAGGAGGAGGTGGCTCTATAAAGTCACCACAGAAAAGAGAGAATTCAAAAGATATTAAGAGAAATTCAAAGGTTAAACCAGCTTCTAAAAAAGCTTCACCTTTGAAGTCTGTTAAGCAGGAAACTAGTTTAGATAAGCCTAGTAAGGTGGGAGTAAATTCTTATAAGGCAATGTTATTAGAAGAGGCAGAAAATAAATCAGGAGAAGAAAGTACAAAAGAGTTGGTAAGTAATTCAGCAGTTAATACAGCGTCTTCAGAAGAAATGAAAGATGAGCAAGATTCAGGGGGCCTAAATTACAAAAAAGAGTTTGAAATACAAGATGATGGAAAGAATCAGGATGCGGAATTTTCAATTTCCAGTGGTCATACAGATGGCAGCGCAGCTTCCTGTGATTCAGTGAGTAATATTAGTGGTGAATATATTTCCGTTCCAGGTCCTGATGGAGTTCATTTTTATTATAAAGATCTTTATTATAATGATCCGCAACAATTACCTCCTGTTGTTCCAGTAGTATGTAATGCTTGTGTGTTCAATCCTGATGATGGTAGTGTAAAACATTTTTATATGGACCCAAATGGTGTTTGTATTGATCAATGGGGGAATCAATTTACTGGGCCTACTGGGCCTGTTTATTACCCATACAACCCTAATGGTTTTTATGGTTCTGCTAATGAAACATCAACAATTGCTCACAATTATGGTGGTGATGATGGTGGAGGTGGTGGAGCGGTTGCTAAATCATCTCCTAAAAAGAACAAAAAAGGATATAAAGGTGTTAAGAAGCATAAAGTTTCTACTGAGGAAGATAGTTCTCAGGGAGAGTTGCAAGAGATAAGTATATCATTATCTTCACTTCCTGAGGTAAAGGTAGTAGATGCTGAAAAAGAAGAATATGAAGACGCTATCAAAGAAGTTCAAAAAAGACTAGATGATAACAAACCACATGTTCAGTTAGGTGATTTTTATCATTTTGATATGAAACTGCAGAATGCTTCGTACTATGTTCCAATATCTCAAGATGAATATATGATGCCTAAATTACCATTTAGTGAATCTCCAGTAATGTTTTTTGGGGGGGAGAAGCTTAATATTGATCAGATTTTTATATAGTTTGTAAAAAGTATAAATTTCAGGTTTTAAAAAACTATAATAAATCTGAAGTTTATACTTGCATTATTTTTTTGCTTAGGTATATTTTTCTACTCTACCCTATGGTAGAGGAAAAATAAGCGGGTGTAGCTCAGTGGTAGAGCGTTACCTTGCCAAGGTAAATGTCGAGGGTTCGACTCCCTTCACCCGCTCCATCTAAAAATTATCTATTATATTCTCAAAGATTTTTGTATTGCTGATAGGATATCTTTCTTTTGGTAAGGTTTTCTCAAGAAGCTAGAAATTCCTGCTTTATATGCTTTATTTATCAAATCTTGATTAGAAGTTCCGCTTTGTAAAATAACTGGGATTTCAGTAAGTTTTGGGTCTTCTTTCATTTGTTCGAAAAATTCTAGACCATTCATATCCACCATCATCAAATCTAATAATACTATATCTATTGAATCAGAGTGTTGTTTTAGATATTTCATACCTGCATCACCCCCATTAGTTGTGATTAAAGAATATTCTGTTTCTAGAAGTAAGATTTCCATGCTTGTTCTACATATTTCTTCGTCATCAATCATTAGAATGGTTTTGGAGGGGGGGTATGTGAGCTGCAAGAGTGAGTAGATGATCCTTGGTTTGTTGGGATGGTAAAGTGAAAACTGGCACCTCCTTTAGGATTGTTATTTGCCCAAATGAGTCCGGAATGCGCTTTAATAATATTTTGACAAATTCCAAGCCCAAGCCCCGTGCCTCCAGCTGAAGTTTTGGTAAAGCTGCTTTGAGTAAATGGTTCAAATATAGAATCTAATTCTTGCTCTGGAATTCCTATACCGGAATCGCTAATGGTGAAGTGAAGGCATTCATTATTTTTAACTGTAAAGCTAGCTTTTATATGTCCATTATCTGGGGTGAATTTTATGGCGTTAAAAAATAAATTACGCAATACCTGGCCAAGTCTTTCATGATCGGAGGTGATCATGCATTCACCATTTGATATATATTCAATATTAATATGTTTTTTAGATAAATATAATCCCTTGCATTCTTCTATAATATCTTCAATTATTTTGTTAAAATCCACTTGTTTGAAATTTAAGACCATTTTATCGACAGTAAATTTGGATAAGTCTAAAATACTACCGATTAAGTTCTCTAGGCGCTTTGCATTAGTGGAAATATCTTCTGTATATTTATATTTTTTTTCGTCGCTCAATATATCCCAGGATTTTGTTAATCCTTCGGAAAGAACTGTAAACCCATGGACTGGAGTTCTAATTTCATGACTCATATTATTAAGAAAATCCGTTTTAGCTGTTAAAGCTTTTTCTAGTTCTTTCGTGCGTTGTTGTACTTTTTGTTCCAAGTCTTCATTAAGTTTTTTTATTTTAGTAATATATTTACTTCTTTCTTCTATAAGAGTTTGTTTCTTTTTAGAAAAGATTAATAGATAGAATAGAGGAGCTACATACGAGCTAAGTGCAATTAATAAGGTAGAGTTATAAGTGATGTTATCCGAGGATAATATTACAGATAGTGTTGCCCCTGCAATGGATAATAGTAAAAAAGAAATCCAATCCACAAAAATTGCAAGAAATACTAGGCCCACTAATCCATTTACATGCCACATGGTAGAGTTTTGGTTGTGCAGAAGCATAAAAGAAAAAAAGAAGGGAAAACTAATAAATATAGTTATATAGAAATATAAAGGACAGATGGTTTTTAAGATTTTGGGCCAATATTTGTAAAGTACTAAGATCCATCCAAGTATGGTAATGGTGACTCTAAGGTATACATTTTCATATATTTCTGGGGATGATACTTCCTTATTAAAAATATAAAAAATTAGATAAGAGATTCCTAAGAAATATCCCAATATTGTGAAGTATGGTTCAGACTCTCTAGTGTTAGTAGTCATGTTTGACCATAAACTATGTTTTATATTATTAATAACTCTCATCTTGTCCTATCACCATAATGTTTTGGGTCATGCTTAATTGGCAAATATTGTTAGGACAGTAGTTTTCTGTTAGATAGCTAGATAGACTCTCTTTTGTGGCATTTACTTCGTAATCATTAAGGCAAATTCCTGCAATATGCATCATAGAATTTAAATCTCCTCCGTCTAGAAATTCATCTATCCTATATAATTGAAAATTATTATGTAACTGAGGAAGAGTATTATGAATTGAGCTAAATCCCGAGTCTATAGCTCCATAATGTTTTCCTAGGGACGCTCTGTCTCCCTCATCATTAAATACCAAGACCAGAACTCCTGTTTTGCTAAGTAGTTGAGTCATGTCTTCTATTAAAGGAAGTCTTTCTTCTTGAGGTATATAATAAATGGTGTGTGATATTAGAATCATATCATACTTAATGTTATAGATATTTAAGTTGCAATCTAAGATAGATCCTTTTACTTTATGTACGGGGGATAATCCAATAAAGCTTGGTAGGTTATTTAGGGCCTCTTCACTGTTATCTACTGCAGTTATATTGTTAAAATACTTTCCTATAATTTGTGTAAAATCTCCTCTTCCAGTTCCAATATCCAGTAAATTTCTATGTTGTTGCAATTCAGGTATGATCTTTCTTAATAAAAGCTCTTCTTTGTGTTGAGGTTCTATAGTAGATAGCATAAGCAAATTTAGAGTTTTTAGATAATGATCTGTGCTTTGGAATACCCCATATAACGAAGGTTCAGGTACTTCTAATGAATTTACGAAGGTTTTTCCATTCTTTCTTCGGCTGTGCTATACTGATTTTTAAAGTAATTACTGCCTAGCGAGATTACAGAATGTATTTTTGAGTTCGTTGGCATCGATCTAATATATTTTCTCATAGTAGAACTAGTTTCGTGTTGTTTTGTTAACCTTGGTTAATATATATTTTATATAATTTACTAATATAAGTAAATATTTTTCTTAAATAACGTTTATATAAGATGTTACGACTAAAGGGCTGTTGATTCGCAAGATTCTTTATTTCTATATCTTTTGATTATTTTATAGAATAAATCTAATTAGATATCCATTGATATTTTAAGGTTTTTCTTTATTCTATAAGTAGGTTATTAACAATTCTGGTGCTTAAACATTGGTTGCTAAAACAAAAAGAAAACCGAAAACACAGCCGAAGGTTGCTCGGGCACGTGCGCGAAAGTCACGTTCTTTGGTGAAGAAGATTATGCTTTTTGCAAAAGCATTGTTAATTTTGGCGGTTGTGTCTTTGTTTATTCTAATTTATTTGAGTATAGATAGCATAGTGAAAGATTGGTATCAAATCACAGCTAGAGCTGGGTTTGTTTTAGAGCATGTAAGTGTTGATGGTCAGAAATATACTAATAATGATCAGATTGGTCGAAAATTAAATTTAAAAAAACGGATGCCTATTTTTTCTGTTTCACTTGAAGAGTTGAAAGAAAATCTAGAATCTTTGCCGTGGGTTAAACATGCCGTTATAGAAAGAGAGCTTCCAAACGATATTCATATATATATAAAAGAGAGAGTTCCTCTAGCTTTGGGGCAAAAAAATCGTAAATTATATATTATAGATAATGAAGGGGTTATTATTAATGAAAAAGAATTGGCTTCTCATATGTCTTTACCTATAATTATAGGTGATGGAGCGGAAATTTATGTTAATTCTTTGATGGAAACATTAAAAGAAGATTCTGAGTTATTTAAAAGAATTAGTTCGGTTACCAGAGTTAGTGAGCGTCGTTGGAATGTTAGGTTTGATAATAAATTAGAAGTGAAGCTGCCAGAGGAAAATATGGAAAAGGCCTGGAAAAAGGTGATAAAACTTTATAAGAATAATGAGTTATTTTTGCCTGATATTAAATCATTGGATTTAAGAGTTGCCAATAAAATATATGTAGAGAAAAAATGAATTTCAAAAAAATCATGTCCACATCTTCTTATGATGGAGAAATAGTTAGCATTCTGGACGTTGGATCTAGTAAAGTGGTTTGTTTGATTGCTAATATTAAGTCTGGTACAATTAATATCATTGGTAGTGGATGTCATAGTGCTAATGGCTTCAGAAATGGGGTTATTACCAATAGTGAATTAGCCAAAACATCAATAATAGCAGCTGTTGATCAAGCAGAGAAAATAGCAGGAATAACAGTTGATAAGATAATTCTTGCATTAAATGGAAATAAAATACGCTCCCATTACATTTGTCCTTCTTTAGAGCTTAAAAAGCATAAAGTATATAATCGTGATATTAATGCTCTTATAACTCAAGGAGTTAGGGATCTTGAGAAGCAGGGACGTGAAGTTATTCACTATTTTCCTTTAGAGTATATTATTGATGGGAATGATGGAATTTATGATCCCAGTGGATTACTTGGAAATAAAATATCAGCTAAGATTCACTTTGTTACTGTACCATCTATTATGCTTGAAAATATCATCAACTGCTTGGCCAGTTGTCAGCTAGATGTGGAAGATTGTGTTTTTGCTCCATATGCTGCAGGTCTAGCCACTTTAAATAATAGTGATAAAGAATTAGGTGCCACTATAATTGATTTTGGGGCAGGGATCACTTCCTATGCTTTTTTCCTGCAAAAAAATATAGTTTATTGTGGTTTTGTTCCGATAGGAAGTGGAGCGATAACCGAAGATATAGCTAAAAGCTTTATGCTTGATTTATCTACAGCTGAAAGAATTAAAACCATTAATGGAGCAGCAAGTATTGGATATGCTGATTCTCAGAAGATGATTCATTGCAAGATTGATAACTTGGATGATCCTTTTGATCATGAAGAAAGAAACATTTCAAATGCTGAATTAAATGATGTAATTAATGCTAGAATAGAAGAAATTCTAACTCTTCTTAAAGCTACTTTTGATAAGAAGAAAAATTTTTGTGAAACTCAGCGTAATATCGTTTTGACTGGGGGGGGGAGCTTGTTATCTGGTATAAGCCATGAAGCTTCTAAGATTTTTAGAAGTAAGGTCAGATTAGGCAAACCAATAACCGTTTCAGGGCTTAGTGCTGAATCAATTAATGCTACTTATTCTGCAGCAATAGGTGTGTTAAAGTATTTTGCAGATAAAAGCGCTGCTAGATCTTCTAAAGGTTTATCCAAAATTTCTTTGGTTAGAAAGTTTATCACTTGGTTTAAAGAAAATTTCTAACTTAAGTATAGTTTAATTACATAGGATAAGTTATATGCCAATTTACTTGATAATTACAATATCAATAGCTGTTTTTTCTATAATATTTGTTGTGATGAGAACTTACAGCAATAGGATGCAAGCTGAACATTATAGACTTCATAGTAGAATAGAATGGTTGATGGAAGAGAACGATAAATTATTGCACCAAAAGAATGAAATTAATCAATTATATCAGCAAGCATTAGAAGATAAATTTTTAGCTCAACAGAATGAAGCTTTAGCGAATCAAAAATGCCAGGCAATTCAAGAAAAAATGGAAGCGTGGGAAGTTCACAAGCAGCAATCTATAGAAAACGCTAAAGCTGCTATTTTCGATGTTGGTAACAAGCTGTCACATCAATTAATTGCTGAGCATAAAAGAGAGAGTGATCTTCAAAAAGAGGAATCCCAGAAACAATTTAAAACTACAACTGAAGGGTTATATAAAGATTTTTCGAGTTTGACTCAAACAATATCTTCATTAAAGGATCAAGTTACCACATCTCAATCTACAACAGATATGGTGTATAAGGCTTTGCTTGCTCCAAACACCACAGGTAGTTTGGCGGAGCTTACTTTAGAGAATATTCTTAAATCTTTGAATCTTGTTGCTAATGTTGATTATCAAATGCAGTATTCTATTACTGATAGTGATAATAATCGTTTGCGTCCTGATGCGGTTATCTTCTTGCCTGGAGATAATATTTTAGTGATTGATAGTAAGGCATCAAAATTCTTTTTAGAGCTAGGTCGGGCTTCCAGTGAGAAAGAAGCAATTGAAATTAAATCAAAGCTTAAGAATTCCATGAGAAATCATTTAAAGAGCTTAGGATCTAAGGATTATCGTCAGGCTATATCAAGCCATTTGCATAAAAAGAAAATCAATCACATTTCCACGGTGATGTTCTTGCCAACAGAGTCTGCTTTAGAGCAGTTACAGCAGATTGATAAACAAATAATTAGTGATGCTTGGCAAAATAATATTTTTCCAGCTGGGCCTATGGGGTTGGTAAATATTTTATCTCATTCTAAATTCCAGATAAGTGAGGATAGAAAAAATGAGAATTATCACTCAATTATTGAAGAGGTTAGTTCTCTTTTATATAACATTGCAAACTTAGCTGGCCATGCTAGAAAATTGGGCAATAGCGTTTATAGTTCAATGAATTATTTTGATAAATTTGCAGCCAGTTTTAATAGCAGCTTGTTGTCCAGATCTAAGAAGCTAGAGAAGCTTGGGGTTTCAGTGAAAACTAATAAGCAGATGCCAGAAATGATAGATAGATATCAAGTTATTTCAGGTAAGAAGATGACCATGATTGAGGGCAAGACATTAGAAGAGGAGGGTAATAATGATGAATAAATCTTGTGTTTTTCCTTATAAAGGAATATTACCAAAGATTGATGAAGGGGCATTTATAGCGCCAAATTCTTCTATAATAGGAGATGTTACAATAGGTAAGGGAAGTGGTGTTTGGTTTAATTGTGTGATTCGTGGGGATGTTGAGCCAATTACCATTGGTGAGAATACTAATATTCAGGATGGGACAGTGATTCATTGCACTAGAGGTGGTGGCAAAACCGTTATTGGAGATGATGTAACAATTGGTCATAAAGCTTTGCTTCATGCATGCATATTGCAAGATGGATGCTTTGTTGGTATGGGAGCAATTCTTATGGATGGAGTGGTGGTGGAAACTGGAGGAATGGTTGCTGCTGGAAGTTTGGTGACACCAAACAAAAGGATCAAGAAAGGTGAAATTTGGGCAGGTAACCCAGCTAAGTTTTTTAGAAATATGACCCAGGAAGAGGTGGATTATATTATGATTTCAGCTAATAATTATCTCAAACATGTGGATGAATATAAAGCTTAGCTTATTTTATTAGTGATCCAGCCCCCGCCAAGAATTCTTTCATCTTGATATACCACGCAGGCTTGTCCTGGAGTTATAGCTTTTTCAGGGTAAAGCAAAGTAACCTCTGCTGTTTTATTTGAAAGAAGTTTTATTTTTGCAGGCACCGCATCATGGGTGGATCTAATTTTTGCTGATGCACTTATAGGATGGCTTTGGAAATTTCCTAACCAATTCACCTCTTTAATAATAAATTTTCTTTTATGCAGGGCATCTGCAGGGCCTACGATTACTTGTCGGGTGTCAGGAATAATTTTAATTACATATAGTGGTTCAGCACTTGAGATTCCGAGCCCTCTTCTTTGTCCTATAGTATAATTAATAATTCCTTGATGTTCGCCAAGAACTCTTCCATCAACATGGATTATTTCGCCTTTATCTAAAGATCCAGGGCGATATTTATTGATGATATCAGAATAATTTCCGTCCGGTACAAAGCAGATGTCTTGGCTATCTGGTTTGTCTGCCACTATCAAACCATGTTTTGCTGCTATCTTGCGAGTTTCTTCTTTTGATTGGCCACCTAAAGGAAAGAAGGTGTAGTCTAATTGAGATTTTGTTGTGGCGAAGAGAAAATAACTCTGATCTTTGCTATGATCTGCGCCACGAAGCAAATCAAATCCATGAGGTTTTGCTGCCTTACGAACATAATGTCCGGTGCATAATGCTTCTGCATCTAAAGATTTTGCCATTTTTAGAAGATCACGAAACTTTACAGTTTGATTGCATCTAACACAAGGAATTGGAGTTTCTCCACGCAGGTAACTATCAGCAAAGTCATCAATAACTGATTCTCTGAAAGCAGTTTCATAATTAAGAACATAATGAGGAATGTTTAAACGATCTGCCACCATTTTTGCATCGTAGATGTCTTGTCCTGCGCAGCAAGACCCTTTCTTGCCAACAGTTAGGCCATGATCATATAACTGCATGGTCACACCAATAACTTGATATCCCCGTTCAACCATCATAGCGGCCACAACAGAGCTATCAACACCACCAGACATGGCTACTACAATTTTAGTGTCTTTAGGGTCTTTTTTGAAATGATTATGCATAAATACTCTCTCATAAATTGCAAAGAATGTAACATAAAACTAGGGGCAAAGTCAATGAAAAAGCTTAAGAGTTATTAAGGGATGCAAGGGAAGATGAGCACAAAACTCGCTATTCTTAGAAATCGTTAGGTTTTTTAAGAATCTAGTTAAAAACTTTTTTGCTTCGTTATGTTCCTTATTGGATCCAAGGATTATTAAATCTAATGAGGGAGAGGAGAGCTCCCTCAAAAGATAGGAAAAGATTACTCGGAAGAATCTTCAATTCCTAGGAGTTCTAAAGCAGCTTCATAGCCTTGTTCAGCCAGGTCACAGAATTCATCCACTGCTTTATCTGCATTTTTAGATGAAAGCAACTGCGGTATAATCACAAACTGATTCAGGTAGGAAAGGGAGAATATATCTTTTAAAGCTATTCCTCCTCCTTGCAGCATCATCTCAGTAATCATCATATTAGAAATGTATAAAACATCTGCTGTGTCTGATATGGCTTTCTTTAAAGCAAGTCTACATTTAATATTGCCGTCTGAAAGGTAGTTTAGGTCTAAGTGAGGGTAGAGTTCATAGCTATTTTCAATATACTTAGTCAGGTTTTTTAATATCAATGGAGGATGAGTGTTGTTATAGTGAATTGCATCACCTTCACTACCTTCATCATCAAAGTCAGCTTCAGTTATCATAGATAAAGAATGCCATTCGGTTGCATTGTTGTTTAAGTTATCTTCAGTGGCGATTTATTCGGAATTAATCAAAGGAAGTGCCGTCATTATGGCTACGTAAAGGATATATTTATGATCAGCTTGATTGAGTATATCTGCGAGTAATCCATTTGCTGCCGTTTGGGCATCCTCAGGATTTTCGATTGTATTACCAAATACAGAATGAATATTGAGCTCTCTTACTGCATCTTGGAAAGTAAATATCACATCATTTACATTTGTTCCTATACTTTTTATTATGCTTGTGAAATCTTTTTGGTCTAATGTGTTGTCTGAACGAAAATTGTCTAATAACATAGCTTTTATTTTTTCGGCCGGATAATTTTCAATATTTGCTGCATCTTCAAAGAGATTTTTTAGGTATGTTTCCAAAACTTCCTTTCCACCTTTAGCTAACCATGGAGAGGTTTGGACTTTGAAATGCTTTACAAATTGTGTTCGTACTTAAATATTTTTTAATACTTTCTGGTTGAGTGAAGAGATTATGTCATCTAATTGTTATCTTAAAAGAAAATATCTATACTTTTGATTGTATTTTGGATAGTCTATATTGAAAATCTAATCTAATGTCTTGTGTGCGTGATAAAATTTAAGAAAATTATTCTCTTATTATTGATGGTGCTTGTTGTTTCTGCTTGTAATGACAATGACTCTTGGTGTGAAGGGAGTAGTTCAGACGCTTATTCAGATTCAGACGGTATTAAGCAAGTTAATGAAACCACTGTAAAAGTTTATTCTGTGAGCGCTCAAGATCCTGATGGAGATACTTCAACTTATGGAGTGTGGGTTGATTCAGGTTTTTATGTTAGTAAAGATGATGATTTTCAAATTAGTGCCACAGGACAAATTATCATAGCCACAGATTATGAAGATGATACTAATTTGGGGGATGGTAAAGAATTCATTATTCCAGCTACTAAAGACAATGTTACTCCAATCTTAGATGAGGATGGTGAATATTTTGATTTTGCTCTCAATCAACAGATTAATGTAATTATTGATGATTGTGGCACTAATAGCGCTGATTACTGCACTCCTGTTGATTGTTCTACTAGCACCTTTGATTATTGTATTGAAGATAATGGTTGCAAACCAAATAAATGGACTTGGGCTACTGGTTGGCAGAGAGATGAAATAAATTGCAATTATATAGATGTAATAGATTTTTATTTTGGTAATGATGCAAGAAGCGAATGTTATGCGAATAAATGCTGTGCTGAAGATTTCTTTGGAACTTGTTGGTATTGGGAGAAGTGGGATTGTGCTCACTTCACAACAATTCAAGAAAATGCTTATTCATCTGGATATACAGACTCCGATGGTAATTATATTAGTTATAATGCTTGTCCAAATAATGAACCTGGCATATATGCTTATCCATATATTTGTGATGGCAACCCCCCCAATGATTACTATGTTTATAATACTAACCCACCATATCTTCCAGATAAAGATGGGTATTGTGATGGTCATGGAGATGATGGTAGTCATAGCGCTCCAAAATGTGGAGATAGAAGTAATAGTAAAGATTATGCTGAAGAGCCTTATTCATATAATCAATTGGGGGAAACTGACACTTGTTGGAATACTGGTGGATATAGATTATATGCAATGGAGGGGGGGATTGTATGTCCATCTGGTTGTGATAATAAGGCGGATAGTGATAACCCTTGCCCTGATGGATGTACTCATCTTAGGGGGGGGTATGCAACTTTTGATGAAACCAAAGGCGAGACAGCTGATTTCGTAGGAGGAGTTAGTTTTGCCTCTAGAGGAGATACGCTAAATTTACAAATTATTAATCCTCTTGGCGAATCTACAGTTGATGAGGAACATTACCAAAGTCAGTTAGACCAGATAGATGAAAATAATCAGACCATCAGTTACTTAGAGGATCAGAATGATGATTTATATGATGAGTTAACTCTACAGTTAGAGTTAATTGATGCATATAATCCTAATGGAGTTGGTGATGCTAGTGTTATTGATAGTTTAAGAGCAGAGGCTGAAACTTTGAGTGCTGGATTAATTGATGACAGTGGTGGAGCCGATCAGAATGAATCAATAAAGAACCAATTAGATTACATAGTAACATTATTTGATTACACGATTGATACTGGAACAGATTCTGATGATTCTGATGATGGCTATGATGCTGGCTGTGTACTCCCTTCGGCAGAAGAGGGAATTCAACAGATGTTCATGACTTTAGGTAGTGATATTCAAGATTATTCAGGCAATCCAGAGGTGGAAACTTGTTGGAAGATTACAATAGATGCGATGGATTATAAAGATTCATCAGATACAGCACATAAAGCTCAAGATATTATCGATGCTGGTGATGATTTAGAGGATTTATCAAAAAATATAACTGAGCCAGATGGTTCAACCTATTTAGATACTTCTGCTCCAGGCTGTACAAATAATAGTTATTATGATTCCAGTAAAAAAGAGTATGTAGATAATTGGAGCAGCGAATGCTATGTAACTAACGACACGGGAACCACTCATCAGGACATCCAAAATTTTATACAAGATTTAGATGAGACCTTGTCCTTACTTGAAGAAGATATGGCTTTAGCGGTGGCTATACAAGGCGATATTGATGATAATAACGAAGAGATAGTAAGTTTAGAATATGAAAATGAGGAAATAAATCAAGATATTTTAGAAGAAACTTCTTACGGTAATGATGATTTAGTTGGCGGATATGTTGTGCATGTTAGTGCTGGAGCGCTGGTGGCAGATAATGGTGAATATATGCATGCAGTGGTTAGTGATGGTGACCCTAATGTAGCAAATTCAACAACAATTACAACAGATTTTTCTCCCATATTAAATGTTCCTGCGGGACAAAGCATAACTTATATGGATACAGTTTATACTGCCATGTCTAGTGGCAATGTATGGACCTTTATAGATGACCCAGATGGTAGATGGGATAATAATAGTCAATATTACGATGTTACCTTTGGAAAGGTTTCTTATAAAGAAGGATTTGATGCTTTGGCAACTGGTTTAATTGAAGACATAAAAGATACTGTTGATGTTACTTCAGAGCGTATATTTAAAAATTTAACATGTTCTGATGGAGGTTCATCATGGCAATGTTCAAAATATCTTAAGATTATAACAGCTATGCTGTACTTATATATCATTATATGGGGAATGATGTATTTATTTGGTCTTATTAGGACTGATAAGTTAGATTTTGTAATAAGAATAGTAAAGATAGGAACTCTTACAGTTTTAATTCAGCCAGGTAGTTTTGAATTCTTTAATACCTATTTATTTCAAGGATTTAGTACTATGGCTAATACCATAATTGCTAATGCAACTGGTGCTCCCATTGATAATCCATTTAGATTTTTAAATCAGAATATGAATGTTCTTCTTCTTGATGAAACAACTTATTATAAGTTAATGGGAATGATGGTCCAAGGATTACTGGGCCTTGTGGTATTCTTCCTGATATTATATGGCACTATTTCGTTTATAGTAGCGTTCTTCCAGTCATTTTTAGTTTATATGATATCTTTAATAGGGTTAGGAATAGGTATGGCTGTGGCGCCTATATATTTAGCATTTCTGTTATTTGATAAAACTAAATATTTATTTACAGCTTGGTTTAGGTTGATGGTAAGATTTGCAATACAGCCAGTTCTTTTGCTCATAGGTCTAATAATAATTAATGGGATGTTAGCTACACTTTTAGATAGTATATTTAATTATTATGTGTGTTATAAATGTGCAATACCAATTACTTTTGCAATTCCTGGTTATCCACAAGTTGGAACAACTACTTTATTCTGTATTAGTTGGTTTACTGCTTGGGGAGATGATAATGTGAATAGCCCGGCTACTCATGCAGTGATGTCCATTCCATTAGCTATTATTTACTGTATGGTAACCACTGTGATGGAACTTTATACTGGTAAAATTTCTGGACAGGTTTGTAAGGCTATAACTGGAGGAGATGGAATTTCTACTCCAGGGGCGAAAGCTTCAGGTATGGGGCTTAATCCTTTCTCAGGAATGGATAATAGAATGAAGAGTATTGCAACAGGTACAGGACTTGTTAAGGATGAGAAGGGATATAAAGCACTAAGAAGTAAAATGATAAAAGGTGCGGCTATGGTAACAGCGGCACCTTATGCCGTAGGGGCAGCAGTAGTCGTAGGACATGCGGCGGCAGACGCTACAGCTGCTGTTGGTGTTCCAGCTTCACTTGCTGCTAGAACAAAGGCTGCTATTAATAAAATGAGAGGAAAAAAAGCAAGTAACAATAATAAAAAAACTTCTGATTCTAACTCTTCTGACAAAGAAGAGTGATATAGAGGTAAAAAATGTAATTAAGAAAAGCACAATCCTTTTGAAGATTGACAAAGAACTAATATTGACTAATTAGTGACAATAAAATATATTGATTTTAAAAAATATAAACTTATAACTAGTATTAAGTAGTGGATAAAGACATGGAATCTAAAGAGACGATTGTTATTACAGCATTTTATCATTTTTTTAATTTCCCCAACTTTGAGAACATGAAAGATCCTTTACTATCTTTTTGTAATAATCAAGGCCTTAAAGGTACAATATTATTAGCAAAAGAAGGTATAAATTCTACTATTTCAGGTTCAAGAGAAGGAATAAATAATTTATATAAATATTTAAAAGAAGAGATTGGAATTAATAATTTAGTCTATAAAGAGAGCTTTAATGAAGGGTTTCCTTTTGAGAAAATGAAAGTAAGACTAAAGAAAGAAATAGTTGCTCTTGGAGTTGAAGATTTAGATGTAGATAATTTAAAAGGTGAATATATAAAACCACAAGAATGGGATGAGTTTATTGCTAAGGAAGATGTTCTTGTTATAGATACTCGTAATAAATATGAAACATTGCTTGGAAGCTTTGATAGAGCTGTTGATCCTAAAACTGATACTTTCAGACAATTTCCTAGATGGGTAAAAGAAAACTTAAGCGATGTGGATAAAAACAAAAAGATTGCTATGTTTTGTACTGGTGGAATACGTTGTGAGAAATCCACAGCTTATATGAAATCTCAAGGATTCAATAATGTATATCATCTTGAAGGAGGTATTTTAAAATATTTTGAGGATACTGAAGCAAAAGCTTGGCATGGTAGTTGCTTTGTATTTGATGAAAGAGTGTCTTTAGATAAAAAGTTAGACGCTGATCATCCTCATTGCATAAAATGTGATAAAGATATGGATACTGATGATATACGTAGATCTGCTATGGCTGATCAGATGACTTGCATAAAATGTGTTGATCGTCATGGAGAATAACAACACTCACATTATTGTTATTGGTAACGAAAAAGGTGGAGCAGGTAAGACAACCACTTCAATGCATCTTATAGCTTCTTTATTGCATCTAGGTTTTAAAGTAACGTCAGTTGACGCTGATTGTAGACAAAAATCTTTGTCTAGATATTTAGAGAATAGAGCCCAACATATAAAAAAACATGCTGTGGATCTCAAAATTCCTAAACATTTTACTTTAGAAGAATCTACAGACCGTGAAGTTGAACAAAGAAGAATTCAAGATCATCAACAACTAAAAAAATTGGTTGAAGCAGAGTTATCCTCTGAAGATATTCCTGACTTTTTAATTATTGATACACCGGGTAGTAATACTTATCTTTCTAATTATGCTCATTCAATAGCCGATACTATTATCACTCCTATTAATGATAGTTTTTTAGATTTGGATGTTATTGCTCAGATTGAGGCAGATACATTTAAAATTATTCGACCAAGTTTTTATGCTCAGGCCATTTGGGAGCAAAAGATGGAAAAAGCTAAGCGCTCCAGAGGAGAAATTAACTGGGTTGTGTTGCGTAATCGTCTTAGTGCTTTAGATGCTAAAAACAAACGTAAAATGTCTAATGTGTTAGATAAACTTTCAGCAAGACTGGGCTTTAAAGTTGCTTCTGGTTTTAATGAAAGGGTTATTTATAGAGAATTGTTTTTGCATGGTTTAACCTTACTTGACGTGAAGAAAGGTGTGATGGAAGTTAGTTTAAGTTTATCTCATATAGCAGCTAAACAAGAATTGAATAATTTATTACATCAACTTAATATAAAGAATATAAATGAAGCTTTGTTGGCTCTTGAAGAATTAGGGTAGCCTAAAATGAGCGATGTTTTTCAGACGTCACTTCAATCCATAGAATTATATAATTTCCGTAATCATAATAGAATAAAGTTTTTAGAGTTGGGAACAGAATCTGTTGTTCTAACTGGCAGGAATGGTATAGGCAAAACTAATATCTTGGAGGCTATATCTTTGCTTACTCATTCTAAAGGTATTAGAGGAGCTAAGATATCTGATTTTAATAATCAGTCTAATGCAGATCATATGTGGCAAATAAATGCTCAAATAAGAAGTATATATGGCCTAAAAGAGATTCATACTCAACGTTTAGTCAAGCCTAATAGTATAAGAGATACTAGAGTAATTCATATAGATGGTCAGCCCATAAAGAAAAAAACTGAATTATCTGAAATTATAAATGTGGTTTGGCTAACTCCTCCAATGCAACAATTATTTATTGGTTCTAGCAGTAATAGACGTAGTTTTTTTGATCAAGTAGTAAATAATTTCTTTCCGCAGCATAGTTCTAATATTAGCAAATATGATAAATTTATGAGAGAAAGATTAAGACTCTTAAAGAATCAACAGAATGATGATTATTGGCTGAGTGCATTAGAGCAGAATATGTGGAATGAGGGAGGAGAAATTAGTGATGCCAGGATGAAAACTTTGGGGCTGTTAAATAAAGCAATTGAAATTAATGAAACTCCATTTCCTAAAGCAATACTAGAGCTTGTGAATGAGCCAATACCAGCGGATTTTTTAATGAGATTGAAGAAGAATAGAGGGCTTGATGGCGCCTCTGGAAGAACCAATCTTGGGCCCCATTTATTTGATTTGGAAGTTATATATACCAAGAAGAATATGTCAGCAAAATTTTGTTCTACAGGTGAACAAAAGGCTTTATTGCTTAATATAATATTAGCTCAAGTTTATGCCTTAATTGAGAAAAATAAGATAATTCCTTTATTGCTATTGGATGAAATTATTTCCCATTTAGATGAAACAAATAGAAGCTTGCTATTTGAACAGATATTATCTATTGGTGCACAAAGTTGGCTCACTGGAATTAATCCTAAGTCTTTTGAAAAGATAAAGGATAAAGCTAAGTTCTTGCACCTCGGTTAGTTTTCTTTTTCGTGCTTTCGCTTAGTCTTTTTATTAGTCCAGAAGTATTCTCTTTATCTAATTGATTCTTACAGGCTTTTCTTATACGTTTAATGATACCATCTCGTTTTACTTTTTCTTTCGCTTCTTCAGTTGGAGTAGGAGCAGCGGCAGTTTGTAATTCAGCTTTTGCTTGTTTGTAAAATTTATCGCTAGGGTCGCTTAGATAGAGTATATCAATATATTCATTAGTAAGTTGTGGAGAGTCTCCAGTTTCTCTGTTTTTATATGCAATTTCTGCTAATTTTTTTATACTTTCTTTGACATCTTCGTCTAAATATGCATCTAATTGCATAGCTTTATGGAAGATTTTAGTAGCCAAAGCAGGATCGATTTCTTTTTGAGCAGGATCGATTTCTTTTTGAGCAGCATCTTTTAGAACTCTATGAATATCTTCTTTACTATCTATAGTGTCCAAAGTTAATTGCATAGCTTTATGGAAGATTTTAGTAGCCAAAGCAGGATCGATTTCTTTTTGAGCAGCAGCATCTTTTAGAACTCTATGAATATCTTCTTTACTATCTATAGTGTCCAAAGTTAAAGTCTTTTCTTTTTCTTTAGAGAAGCCAAATATTGACATGAATTTCTCACGCATTGTCTTTTTTTGCTCAGGGTCGTCTTCCCATTCACTCATTATAGCCTTAAAGTAATTAGACCCTCTGTCTAATTCTCCAATTCTTTTTGTAATTTTTGCATCTTGATCTCTAAAGAATGCTTTAAATACACTACGTTTTGTTTTTAGATATTTCTTTAAACTTTTATCAAACTCTTCAGGTAAAGATAGTTCTGCAGAACCACCAGTCATTGATGCAAGAATTTTATTTCGCATGTCTATTACATTGTCATCAGTGATTGTTTTTCCTTCGGAAAATACTCTCCTGATAGAATTTGGTTCAAAGCTTGTATCATGGATATCTATTAATTCTTTCAAAAATAGGGGATTATGTTTTAAAGAATTATAATGAGGTGCCAGAATTTCAATATTTTCTTTAGAAAGCTTCCCTATTTTCTTTTTATCGTTTAATACAATATTGGCAATTTTAGCAAGTTTGTCATTATCAACCCCTTGAGTGTTCTTTAGAACATCACAGATTAGGTTAGGATCTATGTCTTGTTTGCTCTCTAATATATTATTTACAACCTGATTCTTGAGAATTTCTAATGTTTTTTCGTCTTTTGTTTCGAATAGTTTCTCTAATTTGTTTTTTTTATGTAAAGATTGTAATAATTCAATAGATAGTAGTTTATTCTGTTGATCTTCTTGAGTAGATACTGTTTTAGCTTCATTTATAATATTACTAACAATTTTACGCAACATTTGGTCATCGCCTTCTTCTAAGGCTATGCCAACAAGTTTGCTAACTTCTAAATGATTTCTAGCTTCATATTTAGGAGCTGTAAGATATATATATTTAGCCAGGTCATTATTAGCGTCTAATATCTCTTTAGAAATGTCATATTGATGTGCATTCCGTAATAAATTTTCAAGTTCTTCAAGGTTTTTATCATGAAGATATTGCAATACTTTTTCATTTATAGGAGGGGATTCATTTAATTGCTCTACAAGAACTTTTGTAAGGAGTTCAGTTTGCTCAGCGGTGGTATCTTTATTGCGAAGTTTCGTTCTTATTTTTTTACTTATTTGTGGAAAATTTGGGGTTGTTATATCTTTTTTGATATCTTTGGTAAATTCTTCAAATTCTTCATGTTTGGTAGATAAATCAACTAACTCTTGTGTAAGTCTTGCATTTCCATCTACACTATTCGGATTGTAATGGTTCTTTATTAATGAAACAACTTTATCCAAATATTTATTAATGTCTCTTTTTTCACTTGCAGTTAGTTGTTTTTGTTGGTCTGGATAATCTCTTAATACGTGTTTTCGATAATCCTCCAATTTTTCCATAATAGTTTGCTTATATTGCTCTTTAAAAAGTGTTACAACTTGATTTATCATTTCTGGTTTTCGATCTATATTTTCTATAGCCACTTCTAATACATGAGAGCTAAGAAGATCTCCATTTGGTGTGGGAGCGTCTTTAAGAATTGGTTTTTGTGATAAAAACTGATGGAATTGTTTTAATTTATCATCATATTCTTTTTGTTTGCTAGATAACTCTTTGCCTTTAAGATCTTTTTCCAATTCGAGCTTCTTAGCATGAAAATTATTGCTTAATTTATCAATATTATCCCTTGCCTGTAGTAGTTCTGTTTGTTTTTCATCTATAGCTTTTTTTCGTTTTTCGCTATATAGTTCTAATTGATCTGGACTGGTAACTTTGCTAGCATCAATAGTCATAAGATTGGATGGTTGAATGGCCGGGGGAAGCTCTTTTAGTTCTTTTTCTAGTCTATCTTCTTTGGCTCTAAGTTCTTCTTGTTTTAAGCTGAACTCATTTTCATGATCTGCCATTTTTTTCTTATGTAGTTTTGTGGGAGATTTTTCTTTAGCAGAGATAATATCATTGACGGCTATATGTGTTAAGTGGTTCCTTAGTATTTCTGGAGTTTCCGTGGCATAAATTGCTAGCATAAGGGAGGAATTCTCAGAGACTTCCACCATATCTTCTATTGTTCTTACAATATTTTGGAATGTTTTTATTTCCTTCTTAAAGTAATATTTAGTTGATTTTTCTATTAAGGAGATAATATCTCCAGATATATTGGTTGGTAGTTTTTTTAAAGATAATTTAGAGACTGTGTTATAGAGTTGTTTCATTTCTTCTGCAGAAAAATTACCTTCTAAGAATTTTGCTCTATCTTTGGTTAGCGTTGTAAGTGTTTGTAGTGCTTCAAATTCCTCTTTAGATAACTGCCCTAGTTTATAATCATTTGGTAGAGAAACACCTGTTTCTCTTAGAACAGAATGAAGTTTTAGAGCTTCTGCAGGGCTTTCTAAGTCATTACTATGAGTAACTATTTTATTTACCATATTTTCTATGATAGAAGGATTATTTTGATTTTGTTCTTTAATGTTTTCTATCGTTTTTCTAAGAAGCTGTGGATTAGAATTAACATTCTTTAATGCCAAATTTATAAGTCTTGGACCTTGAATATAATATGAATCATTAGTTAGAAGAGGTGCTCTATCTAGGAAAGCTTCAACCTTTTGAACATGTAATGCTTCGTTTTGTTGTTCTATAGCCTTAGTTATTTGTGATTCGGTGAGAATTTCTCTCTTTGTAGCACGCTTAAGTTGTTCGAGATTTTCTGGTCCAACAAGCTCAGTAACAGTTTCTTCTAGTATTTTATTAGGATTGTTAGCATGAAATATATCTTGCTGCATTTCTTTATGAATAAATTTATCTAATAATTCTTGATCATTTAAATCAGGGTTTTGTTTCTTTAAGAAATTATACTTATTATCTGCGCTTGTATCTGCGTATTCATTAATAATTGCTTTCGTATTAGATAGCATATATTTTTTATATTCTTCAGCAGAAGCTATTTCAATAGAGGGAGATTTTTTTAAAGATGTAGCTTTGTGTTCATCAATTTTTTCTAATAATTGTTCAAAAGGTAATACTCCAGGATTATCTTGATAGTAATGTTCAGCATCATATGTTAATTCTTTTTTTAAGACTTTATGAAAATGAGGAGCCATTAATTCTGCTGCATATTCACTAATTTTTGGTAATTTACTTTCTTCTGCTTCAGCTACAATTTGATTGAATTGAGTAAAACTAATTTTATTATCATTGTTTGTTTTATTCAATTCTTGGTTAATTAAGTTTTGTTGAAGTTTGTGCTTAACTAAATCAGTTAAAGTCTCTGAATATGATTGCCTATCTTGCTCTAATTCCTTAGGGAGTTTCTGATACATCAGATGGAGAGGTTTTAAATTATCTGGATTTTCTGCTAATATATCAAAAGCAGAAATTTTTTTAGCGTTTTTAGAATTTTTGTCATGTTCATTTAATACATTTTTTAGTTCTTCTGTGTTAGGACTCTTTTCTTCAACTTTTTCTTCTAATATTCTATCAGCTTCTCTAGTATCAGGTAGTTTTAAGAAGGGATTAGCTCCTTTTTCAATTAAGAATTTAATATTGTCATGATCGGCTTTTTCGGATGCTTCCTTGAATAATGCTTGTTGAGTAGCATTTTGCACATAAAAAGGAGCTTCATTTGAGGAAATATAAGGGCTCATTATGTGTAATAACTCAATCTTATTCTTCTCATTTGCTATAGTTAATGCAGATTGTTTTTCTGTATTTTCTTTAGTTGGATCAGCACCTGCTTCTAGAAGAAATTGGATGTCCTCAATAGAAGGGGAGGGTTTCTGCATTTCCTCTAATAATTTTTCTGATGCTAGTGTATCTAATAAAGACTTATATATACGATCAGGTTTATGCTGATACATTTTATAGAGTGATTTTAGATCTCCATTGTCAAAGGTCCGTTCAAACAGAGAAGACCCACCTGCTTTCTTTGCATAAGGATCAAGTTCTTGGTTCCGAGCAAGTATATTCTGTATTATACTAACAGCATTTGGATCGTTTTTTTTTGCTAATTCTTCAAATTGCTGTAATTCAGCAGTTAAATCATCTGAGACTTTTTTTTCTTTGCTAAAAAATTTCATCTAATATTTTCCTCAGTTGATATTATAGAAAATAATACTACTAGATCTAATAATAATAGATGAAGATTAATAAAACATTAATTAGAAGGTAGATAGGGGAGGTGGCCCCTGAATTATTATTTATTCAGGGGCTGTTACGGATAAATTAAACGTTAGCAGATTCTTCTGGGTTATCCAAAGATTCTTCAGATGTAGCAGCAGCTATTTCAGCCGCTGCTGCTTGTTTTGTTGCTTCATCTGCATCAAGCATTGCAGCATTAGTTTTCATTTTGTTAGCATAGAATCCAGTTCCTGCTGGAATTAGACGTCCAACAATAACGTTCTCTTTAAAGCCTTGTAGGCGATCTAACTTACCAGCCACAGAAGCCTCTGTTAACACTCTGGTTGTTTCTTGGAAAGAAGCAGCAGAAATAAATGATCTTGTCTGTAGAGAAGCTTTAGTAATACCTTGCAATACAGAAATAGCAGTTGCAGGAGCATAACCTTTCTTCTCAGCTTTTTGATTAATTTCATCTAATTCTTGCTTATCAATCTGTTCACCAGTTAATAAGGTTGTTTCACCTGGATCTGTTACTTCAACTTTCTGAAGCATTTGACGGATGATAACTTCAATATGTTTGTCATCAATTATCACACCTTGCAGGCGATATACTTGTTGAATTTCAGCAACCATATAATGCGCTAAAGCTTCAACGCCCATAACTTTTAGAATATCGTGTAATACTGGGTTTCCATCTAATAATAGGTCACCTTTCTTGATGTAATCACCTTCGTTAACAGAAACATGTTTTCCACGAGGAATCATATATTCTACAGGTTCAATAGAAGCATCTGTAGGCTTAATTATAATTCTTCTCTTAGATTTATAATCTTTACCAAATTCAACATAACCTTCAATTTCAGAGATCACAGCATGATCTTTAGGTTTACGTGCTTCAAAAAATTCAGCTACTTTAGGTAGACCACCAGTAATATCACGAGTTTTACTAGATTCTCTAGGAATACGAGCAATAACATCACCAGCATGAACTTCTGCACCATCGTCAACGCTAAGAATTGCATTAATTGGTAAGAAATATCTTGCTTCCAACTCATTAGCTAGAACGATAACATTGTCTTTATCATCAAGAAGCATAATTCTTGGTCTTAGGTCAGCTCCACGAGTTTGTTGTTTCCAATCCACTACTACTTTACTTGCAATACCAGTGGCTTCATCTAATACTTCTCTTACTGAAACACCTTCGAGCAAGTCTTTGTAAGAAATTTTACCACTTTTCTCTGTAATAATAGGTATAGTATATGGATCCCACTGGGCCATAATGTTTCCTTTCTTAACTAACTCTCCTTCGCTAACATTCAACTTGGCACCATAAGGAATATTAAATCGGGCTTTTTCATGGTCTTTTTCATCAGCAAGGATAACTTCACATGATCTACTCATTACGATTTTATTACCTTGACTATCAACCACCACATTGTGGTTAACAAAGAATACTTTAGCATCATGAGAGGCTTCAACATTGGATACTTCGGCGCCTGTAGTTGCAGCTCCACCTTTATGGAAAGGACGCATTGGTAACTGAGTTCCTGGCGCACCAATAGAATGTGCAGCAATAACACCAATTGCTTCACCTGGACTTACTAAATCACCGGTAGCTAAGTCACGTCCATAACATTTTGAACAGACTCCAGTTTTAGCTTCGCATGTCAGAACAGATTTAACTTTTAATGAATCAATTCCAACAGCTTCAATTTTTTCAACTATATCTTCATCAATCATCTCATTTTTACTAATGATTATATCATTAGTAACAGGGTGATGAATATCTGTAGCTGTAGTTCTTCCTAAGATCTTATCTGCTAAAGGAATCGTAACTTGACCGCCATCAATAGTGGCTTTTACAACTATTCCATTATCTGTGCCACAATCAATTTCTTGGGTAATACAATCCATTGCAACATCAACTAGACGTCTTGTTAAGTAACCAGAATTTGCTGTTTTTAACGCTGTATCAGCAAGACCTTTACGAGCACCATGGGTGGAAGTAAAGAATTCTAATACACTCAGACCTTCTTTTAAGTTTGAAGTAATAGGAGTTTCAATAATTTCACCAGATGGTTTTGCCATTAGACCTCTCATTCCAGCAAGCTGTCTAATCTGAGTGGCAGAACCACGAGCTCCAGAATGAGCCATCATATATATTGAGTTAACTCTTGTTTGATTTGAGTGTTCTTTTTTGTCTGGTTGTAATCCAGAGATTTCTTTAACCAAGTCAGCAGCTACTTTATCAGTACATTTAGACCAAATATCAACAACTTTGTTGTATTTTTCACCTAAGGTAATCAAACCATCAGAATATTGTTTTTCAAATTCTTTTACTTCAGCTAAAGTATTTTTTATATGAGTGTCTTTGCTCTCTGGAACAATCATATCATCCTTACCAATAGAAACACCAGCTTTACAAGCATACTTAAAGCCAAGTTGCATTAATCTATCTGCAAATATAACGGTTTGTTTTTGTCCACAATGACGGAACACAATATCAATTAAATGAGAAATTTCTTTTTTAGTTAGTAATTTATTGATGTTTTCAAAAGGAATATTATCCTCTTTTAATAACTCAGAAACTAGTATTCTTCCAGGTGTACTATCGACAAGAACAACTTCATCTTCTCCGTTAATATTTTTTTGTTTACGGCGATATTTTATCTTAGAGTGAAGAGTAACCTTCTTGGCGTATAAAGCATGATTCATCTCAGAGTTATCAACAAAGCACATTCCCTCACCAGGTTCATTATCTAATTCCATAGTTAAGTAATATAAACCTAGGATAATATCTTGAGATGGTACGATGATAGGCTTACCATTAGATGGGTTTAAAATGTTGTTACTGGACATCATCAATACACGGCATTCAAGCTGAGCTTCAAGAGAAAGAGGTACATGAACAGACATTGTATCACCATCAAAGTCAGCGTTAAACGCAGCGCAAACTAGAGGGTGGAGCTTAATAGCTTTACCTTCGATTAAAGTTGGTTCAAATGCTTGAATACAAAGTCTATGAAGTGTTGGAGCTCTGTTAAGCATTACTGGATGTTCACGAATAACTTCTTCTAGAATATCCCAAACTTCAGGTCTTTCACTTTCAACCATTCTCTTAGCAGCTTTAATAGTTGTTGATATTCCATATAATTCAAGTTTTGAATAAATGAATGGCTTAAATAATTCTAGCGCCATCTTCTTCGGTAAACCACATTGATGTAATTTTAATTCAGGTCCCACTACGATTACTGAACGACCTGAATAATCAACACGCTTTCCTAATAAATTTTGACGGAAGCGTCCTTGTTTACCTTTCAACATATCACTTAGAGATTTGAATGGACGTTTATTAGCGTTCTTCACAACTCTAGCACGACGTCCGTTATCAAACAGAGCATCTACAGATTCTTGAAGCATTCTTTTTTCATTACGAACAATAATATCTGGAGCTCTTAGCTCAAGCAGGCGGCGTAAACGATTATTACGATTAATTACTCTACGATATAATTCATTAAGATCAGAGGTGGCAAAACGTCCACCATCTAACATTACCAAAGGACGAATCTCCGGTGGAATAACTGGAAGAACTTCCAAAATCATCCATTCAGGGTTATTCCCAGAGTCTAGAAAATCTTCAACTAACTTAAGTCTTTTTACAATCTTTTTCCTTTTTGTCTCTGAATTTACTTCGGCTATTTCTGCTCTTAATTCATTCTTTATTTCTTCTAAATCTAATTTAGAAAGCAAGTCTTTTACTGCTTCTGCACCAATCATTGCAGTGAAGCTATCTTCACCATATTCATCTAATGCTTTATAGTATTGATCTTCATTTAATACCTCGTTCTTTGAGAAAGGTGACATTCCAGGATCTATGACAACATATGCTTCAAAATATAGAATTTTTTCTAATTCTTTCAAGGTCATATCCAGGAGAGTACTAATTCTTGAAGGCAATGACTTTAAGAACCATATGTGTGATACAGGGGCTGCAAGTTCAATATGTCCCATTCTTTCGCGACGAACTTTGGAAGTTGTTACTTCCACTCCACATTTTTCACAAACAATTCCACGATATTTCATTCGTTTATATTTACCACAAAGACACTCATAATCCTTTACCGGACCAAAGATTCTTGAGCAAAATAATCCATCGCGTTCTGGCTTGAAGGTTCTATAGTTTATAGTTTCTGGTTTTTTTACTTCACCAAAAGACCATGACCTAATTTTATCAGGACTGGCAATAGAAATTTTCATCAAGTCAAAATCATAACTTTCTTCAGAATTAAACAAATTCATCATTTTAATAATTATCTCCTAATAAATCATTTAGTCTTTTAGTTCGTAATTGTTTTTTGTTCTAATTCAACACTTAAACATAAAGAACGTAATTCTTTTATCATAACGTGGAATGATTCAGGTATACCACATTCAAAGTTATTATCACCACGTATAATAGAGTCATATATTTTAATTCTACCACTTACGTCATCTGATTTCACAGTCAACATTTCCTGAAGTGTATAAGCAGCACCATATGCTTGGAGAGCCCAACATTCCATTTCTCCTAATCTTTGTCCACCAAAATGTGACTTACCACCTAATGGTTGTTGAGTCACTAGACTATAAGGCCCAATAGAACGAGCATGTATTTTATCGTCAACTAGGTGATGAAGTTTTAACATATAAATATAACCAACTGTAACTTTACGCTCGAAATATTCACCTGTACGTCCATCAATTAGTTTTACTTGACCAGAAGAGTCTAGATTCGCTCTTCCTAACATATCTACAATATCAGCTTCTTTAGCACCATCGAATACTGGGGTTGCAATAGGAATACCTTTTTGTAGATTGCTTGCTAATTCTAAAACTTTTTCGTCACTAAAACTTTCTATAACTTTGGTAATTTTATTATCATCATAAGCTTTAATAATAGTTTCTTTTAGAGCTGTAATGTCTTTCTTTGACTTTAGATGCTCATCTAAAGAATTTTTTATTTGTTTTCCTAAATTAACAGCAGCCCAGCCTAAATGAGTTTCAAGTATTTGTCCTATGTTCATTCGAGAAGGAACACCTAATGGGTTTAGTACTATATCAACTACAGTACCATCTTCTAAATAAGGCATGTCTTCAGAAGGTAAAATCCTAGAAACAACACCCTTGTTACCGTGTCTACCAGCCATTTTGTCCCCAGGTTGTAATTTATGCTTCATGGCAATAAATATTTTTACAACCTTTAAGGCTCCTTGTGGGAGATCATCTCCAGACTGGATTCTTTCAACATTAGTAGCAAATACTTTGTTTGCTTTATCAACACTTAATCGATATTTTTCTCTCACTTTATCAATAGCTAACATTGTATTTGTATCTTCTACTACAATACTCCACCATTGACCTGTGGTGTAATCAGAAAGAATTTCTTTAGTAAGAGTTGTACCAGGTTTTAAGCTTTTTGGACCGGAAACAACAATATTATTTAGCAATAGTTCTTCTAATCTAGAGAACATTACTCCTTCAACAATATTTAGTTCATCATTTTTATCTTTTGACAAACGGTCAATTTGGGTGCGTTCAATTGATAAAGCTCTTTGGTCTTTTTCTATACCACGTCTTGTTAAAATTTCAACTCCAACAACAGTACCACTAACTCCTGGAGGAAGGTGTAAAGAAGAATCACGCATATCTGCTGCTTTTTCACCAAATATAGCACGTAGTAATTTTTCTTCTGGTGTCATTGGAGATTCACTCTTAGGAGTAACTTTTCCAACTAGAATATCACCGGCTTTAACTTCAGCTCCAATATGAGCGATCCCGACTTCATCCAAATGACGAAGATGTTCTTCACTTATATTTGGAATATCTCTTGTTATTTCTTCTTGTCCAAGTCTGGTATCCCTAGCCACGCATTCAAATTCTTCAATATGAATAGAAGTAAACACATCGTCTTTAACGATTCTATCAGACATCAATATTGAGTCTTCAAAATTATATCCATTCCATGGCATAAAGGCTACTAGAACGTTCTTACCTAAAGCTAGCTCTCCTAATTCAGTACTAGGACCATCAGCAATGATATCACCTTTAGATATTTTGTCGCCAACTTTTACTAAAGGTTTTTGATTGATACAAGTGTTATGGTTTGAACGCTGAAATTTTTGTAAGTTATAAATTTCAATACCAGGTGAATCTTCCTCAGAATCTTCAATACTACGGATCACTATTCTGGTTCCGTCTACTTGTTCAACAATTCCATTACTAGTAGCAGTTATTGTTGCTCCAGAGTCACTTGCCACTACGCTTTCCATGCCAGTCCCAACCATAGGGGCATCAACTCTTAATAATGGAACAGCTTGTCGTTGCATGTTTGATCCCATCAAAGCACGATTCGCATCATCGTTTTCAAGGAAGGGAATTAAAGAAGCAGCAACAGAGACCATTTGCATTGGAGATACGTCCATATAATGAATTTCCTCTGGGGGTACCATAATAAATTCGCCATTTTTACGACAACTTACTAAGTCTGCCATAAAGTTACCATTATCATCCATGTCAGCATTAGCTTGAGCTATAATATATTTTCCTTCTTCTATAGCTGAAAGATAAACAACTTCATCTGTAACTCTAGAATCCTTAACTAAACGATAAGGACTTTCTATGAAACCATACTTATTTACCCTAGCGTAAGTAGCCATACTACTTATTAAACCAATGTTCTGACCTTCAGGAGTTTCAATTGGACAAATACGACCGTAATGACTTGGATGTACGTCGCGAACTTCAAAACTTGCTCTATCTCTTGTTAATCCACCAGGTCCTAAAGCAGACATTCTTCTTTTATGAGTAATTTCTGACAAAGGATTAGTTTGATCCATAAATTGGGATAATTGCGAGGAAGAAAAGAAATCTTTTATGGTTGCAACTAACAACTTAGAATTAATAAGATCATGAGGCATTACTGAATCTAGGTCAACAGAACCCATTCTCTCTAAAATTGCTCTACTTAAACGTACTAAAGCTACTCTAAATTGGTTTTCTACCATTTCACCAACAGCTCTAACCCTACGGTTACTTAAATGATCAATGTCATCAATTTCACCTACACCATCTCTTAGCAACACAAGATTTTTTATAATTTCTAAAATATCATCTTTTGTGAGAGTTACTAATTCTTCCGGAAAATCTAGATTAAGTTTTGCATTAAGTTTAACTCTTCCAACTGCAGAAAGATCATATCTTTCAACATCAAAAAACAAGCTATTAAATACCTCTTTAGCACCTTCAAGAGTTGAAGGTTCTCCTGGTCTTACTACTCTAAAAATATCAATTAGAGCTTCTTCAGATGTATTATTTTTATCTGCAAATAAAGTATTGCGTATATAAGGTCCTACATTAACGTGATCTATGTCAAGTATTGTGAACTCATTAAGGTCAATTCTTTCTAAAAACGCAATCTTATCAGCTTTTAATTCTTCACCTACATTTAAATATACTTCTCCAGATTCTGGATTGAAAATATCTTGACCAATAAACGATCCAATTAGCTCTTCTGGATTAATTAATTTTTTACTAAAATTACGCTCTTTTAGTTGTTTTATTAGACGTGCAGTTATTTTAGATCCTGCAGTGGCAACAATCTCATTGGTATTTGCGTCAATTAAATCAGAATTTAATTTAATACCTTTCATTCTTTCATAATTAAAGTCAATAGCTAAGCCATTTTTAACTTTTTCAACTGTAAGTTTGTTGTAGAAATAATTTAGGATATCGCTTGAAGAAAGATTTAAGGCGCGCAGTAATGAAGTAAGATGAAGTTTACGCTTACGGTCTATTCGGAAATATAGAATATCTTTTGCATCAAACTCAATGTCTAACCAAGAACCACGGTACGGTATTACTCTGGCTGAATATAAATATTTACCAGTATTATGAGTTTTTCCCATATCATGGTCAAAGAATGCTCCAGGAGAACGGTGCATTTGTGAAACAACAACTCTTTCAGTTCCATTCACTACAAAAGTACCTTGATTAGTCATCACTGGAATATCACCAAGGAAAACCTCCTGTTCTTTTATGCCTTTTATTTCTTTTGATTGAGTATCTTCATCTATATCCCAAATTATCAATCTAAACAAAGCTTTCAAAGATGCGGAGTGATTTCCTCCTCTTAGAACTGCTTCGCCAAGTTCATATTGTATAAACTCTAATGTAGCTTGACCAGATGGGTCCTCAATTGGAAAAACAGAACTAAAAACTTGCTGTAAACCTAAATTTTTACGTTGCTCTGAATCAACATCTGCTTGCAAAAATAAATCATAGGAATTTTTTTGAAGCTCTATTAAATTTGGCATTGACGCAATTTGTTCAACTCTACCAAAACTCTTACGAATTTTCTTATGTGCAGTGAACGAACTAACCATGAATAACTCCGACTAAATTAAAGAAATAATAGAAATATTAGAGAGCTTTGCGTTGCTTATGCTATAACTATAAAACTCTTTACCAATAAAAATAGATCTCTACATTAAACTGCCATAAGACAATCAATATAAAGATCTATTAGATGTAAAATAAAATAAAATTATTTTATTTCAACTGAAGCGCCAACTTTTTCAATTTGCTCTTTAATTTTAGTAGCTTCATCTTTTGAAACAGATTCTTTCAGAGCTTTAGGAGTAGCTTCAACTAAATCTTTAGCTTCTTTTAAACCTAAACCTGTAATTGCTCTTACTTCTTTAATAACTTCGATTTTTTTATCACCAAATGAAGTAAGAATTACACTGAAGTCTGTTTGTGCTTCTTCTGGGGCCGCTGCTGCTGCACCAGGAGCTGCTGCTACTGCAACAGGAGCTGCAGCACTAACACCCCATTTTTCTTCTAGCATTTTTGCTAGCTCAGCGGCTTGCATTACGCTTAACTCAGATAACTCATCTGCTATTTTAACTAAATCGACCATTTTAATCCTCTTTTCTTAAATAAAATTATTAATAATAATATTACTTATATTATTTTTTAGGCTATATAAAAAACACTAAAAAACCAACATAAACTTTATAACAAACAATGAAGTTTGTTATTTATTTGAATAAGCACCCACAACTCTAGCCACTTGCTCAGATGGAGTTGTAAGTACGCGAACCACCTTAGTAGCAGGAGCATTTAATAGACCAATTATTTTTGCTCTTAATTCATCTTTTGATGGCATATCGGACAGTACAATAATTGATTTTTTATCCAAAATTTCTTCATCAACTACTCCACCTAGTAGTACTAAACTTGCATTAGTTTTTACAAAACTAGTTAATTCTTTTGCCATACTTACAGGGTCGTTTGAAACAACTAAAGCAGTAGGTCCAGATAATAAAGAGTCTAAATCTTTACTATTAGTATTTGCGATAGCTAATTTTGCTAAACTATTTTTTATTACCTTAAACTTCGCTCCGCATTCACGCATTTTTCCTCTAAGGAAGTTTAGCTGATCAACATTCAATCCTTGGTAATGAACAATCACAGTAGAAGAATAGGAATCTACTAAGTCTTTGATATCACTAATTTCTTGTTTTTTTTCTAATCTATTCACCATTAGCTCCTAATTATTTATCGATAAATTTGCTACATCAATAGGTAACGAAGGTCCCATAGACGATGAAATATATAATGATTTTAAGTAAGTGCCTTTAGAAGCAGAAGGCTTAGCTTTTATCACCGCTGATAATAATTCTTTAACATTATCAAGAAGATGACTTTCTTCAAAACTTAACTTTCCTACAGCGGCATGAACAATTCCCGCTTTCTCAGCTCTAAATTCAACTTGGCCAGCCTTAGCTTTTGTTACCGCTTCGGCTACATTAACTGTAACTGTACCTAGTTTAGGATTCGGCATTAATCCTTTTGGCCCAAGAACTTTAGCTACTCTACCAACAAATCCCATCATATCTGGAGTGGCAATACAGCAGTCAAAGTCAATTTTACCAGATTGAATTGATTGAAGCAAATCATCACTACCTACAATATCAGCACCAGCTTTTTGAGCTTCTTCAGCTTTTGCTTCTTTAGCAAAAACTGCAACTCTAACTTCTTTTCCAGTACCATGAGGCATAGAAACAACACCACGAACTTGTTGATCAGAATGCTTCGTATCAACACCAAGATTGCATATCACTTCAATACTAGAATCAAATTTTGTAAAACTATTAGTTTTTAAGAATGTTACCGCTTCGCCAATACTATATTGTTTAGCGCTATCAACAAGAGCCCTTTTCTGACGAATGTTTTTACCGCCTTTTCCTTCTTCAAGATGCTTTACTTTAGTTGTTTTAGTCATTTTTATTATCCCTCTACTTTTACGCCCATTGATATAGCCGTACCAATCACAGACTTACAAGCTGATTCCACATCAAATGCGTTCATATCTTCGATTTTTTCTTTTGCTATTTCTTTTACTTGATCCATCGTTAACGTACCAACCGGGGCAGTTTTACCTGTTTTGTCAGACCCTTTCTTTAATTTTGCTGCTTTAGTAATAAAATATGATACCGGAGGTTTTTTAACTGCAATACTAAAGGTACGATCTGCATAATATGTTATAACACAAGGAACTGGAGCACCTGGCTCTATTGATTGAGTCATAGCATTGAATGCTTTGCAGAACTCCATAATATTTAAAGCACGTTGACCTAAAGCTGGTCCCACAGGAGGAGAGGGGTTTGCTTTACCAGCTGGAATCTGTAATTTTATATAACCTTGAACTTTTTTTGCCATAAAACATTAACCTTTATATTTATTCTTTTTCTACTTGAGAGAACTCTAATTCTACAGGAGTTGAACGACCAAAAATAGTTACAGATACTTTCAACCTTGACTTCTCTTCATCAACATCTGATACTAAACCAACAAAAGATTCAAATGGACCATCGTTAATTTTAACTGATTCACCCACCTCAAAAACTATTGCAGCTTTAGGCTTATCAATCCCTTCTTCCATCTGTTTGAATATAATTTGAACCTCAGATTCACTAACAGGAGAGGGCTTGCTTGCACTACCAAGGAAACCAGTTACCTTTGGCACATTCCTAACGAAATGCCAAGTTTCATCATTCATTTCCATATTAATCAAAATATAACCAGGAAGAAACTTTTTTTCTACATTTATTTTTTGATTTCTTCTGACTTCCATTACTTCTTCAGTTGGTACCACAACTTTTGCTATTTGCTCTTGAAGATTCTTTTTTCTTGCTTGCTCTTCAATTACTTTAGCTACTTTCTTTTCATGTCCAGAGACTACATGGACTATATACCATTGATAGGCCACTTTAATTAACTCCTAGATTTAATATTAAGCTTACTAGCTTATATATAACCACATCTGCGCCTAAAAAAAACAAAGACGCTATAACAACCATTACAAGCACTAGCATAATTGAGACCATGGTCTCTTTTTTACTCGACCAAGTGATTTTTTTGGTTTCTTTGATTACCTGATCTATAAATTCTACTACTTTTACCATATTTTACACCAAAATATTTTTAAATTGGCAGGAGCGGAGGGACTCGAACCCCCGACCTTCGGTTTTGGAGACCGACGCTCTACCAACTAAGCTACACTCCTAGTATTTTTATAACTTTTACGTTGTTTTAACGTCAATGCCTAAATCGCATTGAAAGATCAAGAGTATTGATTAATAACACTATTACTCAATAAATCAAGTATTCTTTTTAGTTTTTAAGCAAAAAAACTACCTTAGCTAATTTTTAGGTCAGCTTAGGTAGTTTTTATGGTTATAAATATTGCTATTTTAAAATTTTAGCAACAACGCCAGCACCAACAGTGCGACCACCTTCACGAATAGCAAATCTTAAGCCTTCATCCATTGCGATAGGAGATATTAATTCAACTTTTAAGTTTACGTTATCTCCTGGCATTACCATTTCT